>CAKXBD010000080.1 GCA_934871445.1 uncultured bacterium
GTTTTATACCAAACCATATTATACAGTGAAAGAGAGAGTTCGCTTTTGTAAGCGTCCTCTCTCTTTTCTTACATTTCAAAATCCAAAGCATTTATGATTTGTTTTTGTACGTTCGGAAACAGATGGCTATATGTATTCAACGTTTCTTTTACGTCACGATGCCCTAACCGCTTTGACAACAGGATTAAATCTTCTATCTTCAAACCTTTGCTAATGACCAAAGATGCGTGCGAATGGCGCAGGTCGTGTACGCGGATTCTTTTTACTCCTGCTTTATCCGCGTATTTATCCATTCTTCTTCTAACCGTCTGATTGGATAATGGCAGTTTTCCGCCGAATACAAAGTCCGTTTCGGCAAAATCGTAGTCGTGTTCACTCTCCTCCCGAACTTCCTTTAACGCCTTTACCACCAATTCCGTCATCCATACCTTTCGGTTAGACGTTATATTTTTCGGCGTTGTGATTTCATAACTCCTATTATTTAATATATGCCACCCCATACTCGAAGGCGTCGGATCTTCCGTCAATATAATATCCTCTCCTTGTTGGCGCCTTTTTCGGTTTAATGATTTATTGATTCGTACTTCCCGTCTTTCAAAATCCACGCCCTGCCAAGTCAAAGCAAGCGCTTCCCCTTTCCTTGTTCCCATCAGATACATAAACAAGAAAAAATACCTATAAAGTTTCTCGTCCATTTGGGCGTACACTTTCCAAAACTCTTGTTCAGAGCATATCTGTATTTCTTTCGGCGGTTCGCCGTTTTTGAAATTTCCCGCATTGTTCGCGACATTTTCAGATAGACCGTAAAACTTTTTCCCGAAGTTCAGCAAGGCGGTAAAGCCGCAAATATATCTTTGATTTATACTTACATCCTTTTTCGTTTATAGCCCTCTGCCAATCAAGCACATCTTTTGCCGTAATTTCACCGACATCCCAATCCCCGAATACAGGCAGAATAAACCGGCGTATAACATCACTTTCCGGCTGCATACTTCCCCATTTCAAAATGTGTAACTTATACTGTTTATTCTTTTCCTTTAATTCATAGACGGTTAAATCGATAACCGTGATTTATCAATTTGCAAAAATCAGACATCTCCTGTTCATTTGGTAGATATTTTAACTTGAATTGCCAATTACCATATCTTGCTGAAGGCGTATTCATTCGCGCACGGCTGTTAAGGAGTAAAATATCTTGTATCGGTATAACAGCAATACGAGCAGCACTTTTTACTGTAAACAACAATATTGCTTTTGCTATTTCTGTTTTATTCGTTAAAGTGCTTTTTATTTCTTCTTCCTTTAATGCCCCTTCTAAACTATCTTTAAAAATACGAAATTCTCTGCCTTTTAACTTGTTTATATACCCTAATAAAGTATCGTTGTCGTGTGTTCCCGTATAACAGACAGAATTTTCTTTTATATTCTTCGGTAAATATGGATTATTTTTATTTCCGTCAAATGCAAATTCCAGCACTTTCATTCCCGGATAGCCCGTTTCGTCCATAAGACGGTAAACGCCTTTATCGAGAGAACCGAGATCTTCCGCTATGATATTCAATTTCCCCAATTTGTTTTCCACGGTTTGAAACAGTTCATATTTCGGGCCTTGTTTCCACTTCCCTTTGATTGCCGTCGTTTCTCCCGCATCGATTTCGTAATAGCGGTCAAAACCGCGGAAGTGATCTACTCTCACTACATCGTACAACTCAAAAGCCTGACGGAATCGTTCTGTCCACCACGAATAACCGTCTTTTTTATGGACTGACCAATTATAGACGGGATTCCCCCAAAGCTGCCCCGTCGCAGAAAAGTAGTCGGGCGGCACTCCCGCAACCTTTTTTAAACTGCGGTCTGCATTTAATTTGAATAGTTTAGGATTCAGCCAAACGTCCGCACTGTCATATGCGACATACAGCGGTATATCTCCTATGATTGATATATTTTTTTTATTTGCATACGACTTCAATGCCTTCCACTGTTCGAAAAACTCATATTGCAGAAACTGCCAAAACAGATATTCCCGTTCATTTTCTCGTCTGAATTTTTCCAAGCTCCGCTTCTTGGCAAATTTAAATTCGTTCGGCCATTGATCAAAAGATACCCCTCCGAACTTTTCTTTAATCGCCATAAATAAAGCATAGCCGTCAAATCTCTCCGACTTGACAAACGCCACGAAGTCCTCGCTGCTCACGTCAAAGCGCCCAAATGCTCGGCGTAAAACGGCGTATTTATTTTGATACAGAAACGCATAGTCAATTTTCGATTTTGTATTTCGGCAAGCCGACAATTCCGACTTTCTCAGTAAGCCTTCTTCAACTAAAAATTCAAGGTCTATAAAATACGGATTGCCCGATCCGCTGTATGCAGACTGATACGGAGAATCCCCGTAGCTTGTCTGAACGAGCGGAAGAACCTGCCAATAACTTATTCCGCAATCGGATAAAAGATCCACGAACTCATAGGCTGATTTCCCGAATGTTCCGATTCCGTATCGGTTGGGCAAAGATGAAATGTGCAGTAAAATTCCTGCGGCGCGATTGTTTTGATTCTTCATTGTATTCCCCTTACAAAAAAACGCAAAGCATATTGGCCTTGCGTCTTTTTTCACGTTATTAAATCAAATTCCAAATTTTTTCTGCATATTCAAGGATTGAACGGTCAGAAGAAAAATGAAACGAGTTCGCTACATTTTTAAACTGTTTTTGCGCAAAACCTTTCCTGTTTTTATAATCATAATTCGATTGTAATATGGTTTGATAATATTCCTCCAAATCTCTGAATATAAAGTAGTGATCGGGTTTGTGCCAAAATGCGCCTATCGTCAGAGACTCATATAATTCACGGAAATAGCCCGCTCCCTCATCTGAAAACGTTCCGTCCGTCAATGTTTCTACGATTTTTTTCCATTCCGGGTGTTCTTTCAAATAGCTATTCGGATCATATCCGCCCTTTCGGAGTTCCTCTATTTCCTCCACCCGCGCACCGAAGATATAATTATTTTCTTCGCCCGCTTTTTCGACGATCTCTATGTTCGCTCCGTCCATCGTGCCGAGCGTAACCGCTCCGTTCATCATAAACTTCATATTGCCCGTTCCGCTCGCTTCCAGCCCTGCCGTCGAGACCTGCAACGATATGTCCGCAGCCGCCACGATTTTCTCTGCATACGACACGTTATATTCCGTTACGAATACTCCCGTCAGTCTGCCGTTCGTTTCGGGATCGTTATTGATCAGCTTTATGATTTCGTTTATAAACTTTGCCCAACTTACGAACCAATTATATTATACTCTATCAACAACAAAAAGTCAACGCCTTCAGTAGAGTAATCATTGAGAATGGAACCTTACTCAATATCAAAGAAAAAACAGACAAGACAATCTTCTCGCCTGTATCATACATTCTTTTCCAAATCCCATAGAATTATATTCGTTTGACTTATTCTTTCAAAGGATCTTCACCAGTAAACACGTAGGCTTGAAATTGCAAAAATCCTCTTTTTTATATAATTGTACCATACAAGGAGTTATAGCGAAATCATATGAATCCGTCCGTCTCTTGTCCAATCAAATCGCTTTGCCCCGAAATAACCACTGCATATCTTCAACAGAAACAGTTTACATTCGTTAATATCGATATCGCCCTTTTGCGCCGTAAGGTTGGCTATAATTCTCTTATCCAAGTCCCCGCTTAAATGATTGTCGTCAAGCACTTCCGCGGCTTGTCGCGCTAAATAATGCTAATATATTGGCATTATTTACGAATACGGGTCTGCTTTTGCCGTCTACAGCTGAAATGTTTTTTATTCACCGATTAGGGAAATCAGCGTTTCAGCGATTTCGCGGCTGTCAAATCTTAAAATGCGGACGGGCGTCGCCGTCAGACCGTAAACATATTTTGCGTTCACCGCTTTCAGCGCCTGCTCGAACATGAGCGCGGGCACATGGTGACATTCGTCCACGATGACGAGACCATAATTTCTGACGACCTCCTTTATCCCGTCTTTTCCGCCCAGAGACTGGATAATCGCAATATCGATTTTGCCGTTTAGCGTATTTTTGGTCGCGCCCAGTTGTCCGACATACGAAAGCTCTTTCTTCCGTCCGCGCGTTTTTTCCCGTTCGGGCAATTCGTAACCGAAATCGAGAAATTTCGTCAAGGCAGATTTCCATTGGTTGAGCAACGCCGAAGTATGTACCAGCACCAACGTACTGCGCTTTTTCTCGGCTATAATCCGCGCTCCGACTACCGTCTTTCCGAACGCAGTCGTTGCCGACAATACGCCCGTATCGCGCGACATAAGCGCCGAAAACGCGCGTTGCTGTTCTTCGCGCAAAGTTCCGTGAAACGAGACGTCGATTTTTTCTCCGCCGTTCCGTCTGTCGTCCAACGAAAATTGCAATCCCTCTTCTTTCAAAAGCGAACGCAGTCTGTCGAGCCGCCCACGCGGAATCGCGATATAGGCATCGTCCTCTTCGTACACGCAAATAAATCTCGGCTTTCCGTACGTCGGCAGACGCATTTTCTGCGCCTTGTAAAATTCGGGATTGGCATATGCACCCATGCGTTTGATCGCGCCCAGCGCCCGTTCGGAAACGCCGCTTTTCTCCATATAGACCATATTCGAGCAGGAAATACGGACAAGCGGCGGAAAATCCTCCGCTGACAAACCGGCCTTTGGCTTCGTCCCGACCTCTTTTTTATCCGTCTGGAACATCGTCTGTTCGGGCGGCTCGTCATATATGGAAAGCGTTCCGATTTTTTCTTTCAATTTTTTCTCGTCCATACGCGAAACGCAGGAGAGAACCTGCCATTGATCGGGATATGCCTTAAAATCCTCATCGACGAATACGCTGTTCCCGTTTCGGCGAGGCCCGCCCTGCAACGGCAGCGCGATCAGATTTCCGAAACCGCCTTTCGGCATGATATCCTGATTGGGGAATAATCTGTCGTAAGCGGAAAAACCGATATTATGCCTTACCTGCATGGCTCCGCCAATCAGCAGCGTTCCGAATTTGCGCGCCTGGGAGGCTCGTTATTTCCTCTTTCAGCTTCGCATTTTCCGTCCATAATCGCTCGCACTCCGCCTGCAACTTTTCATATATTGTCATCTTTTTCCACGAGTCCCGGGCGCTGCGCCCCGCATACAACCGATTGGACAAGCTTTTTACAAGTGATATCAATAGATCATCTTGCCGCCGCACAAATCTTCTAATAGCAGTCTATTGTCCTCGTGTATTTTTTTGATTCGCTCGGCCTCGGCGGCGCGCTGCTGCTCGATCTTTGGTGCAGGTTTTTCCCAGCCGAATTTTTCATAGAGCTCATTAAAAACTTTTTCGGCAGGAATACCCTTCGCCTCTTTGAAATTTACGGTTTCCGTTAACTCCGCTTTTATCTCTTCAATTCTCTTGTTTCTGCTTTCATAATCCGTTCCGAAAAAAGTCATTTCCAATAATATTTGAGCAACAACGGCTTCTTTTCCATATAAGTCTATCGATTTTTCCGATACAGGTGAAGATAAAACCTTTTCCCAATTCAACAGTTCTAATCCATATCTTTCACCGTCGCCGTTATAAAGAAAAGCCTGAAACTCTTCTCCGCTATCGTCAAAGGTTCTGAGTCTTGCAACACACAAAATATCCGACGATTTTTTAGTTCTGTTATAAGTTTTTCTCATATTTCGGATCATTGTCGCAAAACAGTTTACATTGCTTTCCGAATTCTCTCTTTTCCCTAAATCGCTCTCATTTTGCAGATACAGTTCATAAACTTTTTTGACGTCGATTTCATCTAACAAATTAATAAATACGTTTTCTTTAAGTTTTTTCAAATCATTTCCCCTTATACTCTCAACGAATATGGAAAGTCTATTAAAACTTTTATTTACTTTTATGGCATACGGATTACGAAGTTGTAAAGCCCCCCATTTATCAATCGATTTACGCGGTCTTTTGACGAGCCTTGATATCAATATAACCCACATCACACTGATTCATTCTTCTCTTTCATAAAATCAAAAGGATATCCTATTCTAGACAATATATGTCCATATTCATTAAGCAATGCAACTGTATGCTGCTCGTTTAAGCGCGCTATACGTTGAATCGGATATATCATTAAAGAGTCCTCGATTTTGAAATTTTTAACAATTTTGTCTGAGTTTAAAAGGTATTTATATGATTCTTTTATTTTATCAATATTCTCTTCGTGATTACTTCGACTTATGAATCGATCTAATATAAATTTATTTTTGTAGACTTCAGAAAAAAACCTTATTAGCTTTTCATAACGTTTTTTGTAGTTTGATGTGAAGCAAAAATCCAAAGAATGCGCCTCCTCAAAGTAAGCGGTATTAATACGGGCTTGTCCATCTTCATTAGCGACACACAAATCCAATACATCAAAAGGAATGATATAATTATCTTGGAAAATTACAAAAGCTTTTTTGAAAGAATTCTCAAGATCACAAAAACAAGAAAGTTCATACTTATAAAAAGCACTAGTTTGTTCTAATATTTTTAATAAGATTGCTTTCTCCAGCTTCCTTTTTCCATCATCTCGTAAATATGTATCACATGATTGTGTCACTAAAATATAATAGCAGTCTTTAAATTTGAATATATCACCAGTAGAAATCTCACGATGCTTTTCATTCACATATGTATCAAAAAGCTCTTTTTTTCTTATTTCAGCTAACTTCTTACGAGCAACTTTCAAATCTCCAATTGCTTGCGGAATCTCATTGCACAAATTTTGATAATGATTAATTTTAGTTGAAATATCTATCATTTTTGTCGATAGCAAACAACTATATTCATCCTCATGAAAAA
Source organism: uncultured bacterium (assembly GCA_934871445.1). Classification (GTDB taxonomy): domain Bacteria; phylum Bacillota; class Clostridia; order Christensenellales; family Borkfalkiaceae; genus Scatosoma. The sequence continues at coordinate 6,831 of CAKXBD010000080.1, forward strand.
TTTGTGTCAATCTATTAAAAAAATCAAAGTATGATTCCCCATTGCCTTGGACTTTTTCTCCAAACACATAGTCTAGGGTATCTTGTTTAAGAGAATGAAGCTTTTCTACTGTTTTGTTACAACTTTGGTGCAAACATTCCACATAATCATCAATTAACCGATAACATTGTTTACGTTTGAATCCATAAGCCAAACTTTTTGTTACACGATCATATTTTTTTGTTAATATAAGATCCTTTTTAATATAATAAATGAACGACGTCTTTTCCGCTCCATTATCCGCAAGCATTTTGTCAAAAACACCCTCAATATCCTCTTCATTATCGGAAATACCATCTATTGTTGTAAGCATAAATATAAAATTATCTGGTATTTGAGATTGAGAAACTTTATTTTTAGCCAATTCAACACCCGCGGTATCAGATTCTCCAACTTTTGAAAAATTTTTATCAATAAGCCATAATATTGCTCCATCAGTCATACCATTAGCGGCGACATCGAATTTTTCAGCCTCATGCGTACTATGTATAGTTAAGTATTTTTCTATTATACCTTCAGTTTTTAGTTTTTTTAAAAATTCCAAAATACCTTCTTTTTCATTTAAACTAATTCTATAATTTGAATGAATCGTTTGTAGACACTCGCTCACTTCTTCCTTTTTCAAGGTGTTAATCAAAGACTGGATACTATTGCTCACATCGACTTGTAAATCCAACATGCCTTGTATTTCATCAACCTGTGATTTTTTACCAAGCCCAATTAAATATTTTTTGACTGTTTCAAATGATGTTAACGCTTCAATAAATAGTTCTTCACGCAATTGTTGCTCTTCAGACTCAGCAAAACAATCATCCACGCTAATAATATATTTAATATTTTCCATTTTGAATAGTTTTTCCATAATTTAGATTCACCTCATTGGTATTTATGATACAATAGCGGAAAGATCAATTTCAAACTTAAATAAATTGCCATGTATATTACGTTCACTAAGCAAACGGATTCGAGCAGAATAATATCGAAGATTATTTGCAACAATATAAAGACCTAGCCCTCTACCCTTTTTCTTTTTAGTTTCGAACGGCTCAAACAGTCTCGTTTCAATATCTTGACTGATACCGATACCATTGTCAGAAACAATGATTATTCCCTTTTCATAACTTTGGATAGTAAAAATTTTGTTTTGTAAAAGATTCTTTTCCTTTGAATATTTTAACCAATATTCAGAATTGTTAAATAAATTGTCAAAAACTTGACTTAACATTCCACGGTTAATAGTAACATTAAAATCATTATCAAGCAATAGCTTGTATTGAATTCCCTCGCTCTTGCAACGCTCGAAGTAAAAATTTCGATGCTCCTCAATAAATTCTTTAAATGAAAACGTCTGTTTTTCAGAGCGAACAAACTTTAAGCCAGGATTAAAATATGACATTTGTTTTCTCAATGTGTCTAATGCATAATTCACATAATGTATGTGTTTTATAAAGGCATCAATAGAGGTAGACTCCTTATTGGAAATCAAGGAATTATTTTTTGCTCGTATAGCTCTTATGGATGCATCAAATTCGTGAGAAAACATCTCTACCGAAATACCTAAGCCCGCCAATTCAAACAGATCTTGGAGACGTTCACTAATTTTTTCAAAATCAAAAGATATGGTTTCAATCTGCTGTGTAAGATATTGCTGCGCTTCAAACAATTTAGAATAATCGTTTGATAAATTTTGAATATTACGATGAAGTCGCTCGAAATTTGAAATAGTTTCTGTAGGAACAAAAGCAATTGAAGTTATCTCTTCTTTTATCGTCACACAACTTTCTAAAGTATCTTTTAACAATTGTGCGTTTTTGCTTACCTCTTCATGAGTTTGCGTCAATTTACTCTTGACTTTTTCAATTACCGGGTGAAATGACAATGTATTATTAGCATCGGCCGTTGTTACGATTGTTTGATTCAAATAAGCTCGCATTTCGTCATTGAGTCTTTTTCTATTTTTATTGATTCTTCGGATTGAATTATCTAAAATTTGTTTGAACGCACTATAATAGTTATCTTCCACAAACCCTTCTCGATTTGTAGTCTCTTTTAATACAGAATTTTCAACCCCAGTAAGATACACACATCCGATGACGCTATCGTTTCTAAGATCAAAGAAAGATCCCTTTGTCTTAGATGATGATGAGAGACCTAGCCAATCGCCGCCATCTCCCTCACCTAATCCTTGAACTATAAAACCGTCACGGACGACTTTAATTCCATGAAAACGTTCAATAAACTCCTTATATTCATCTTGATTGATTAATTTAGAAAAACTGATATTTTGATAAAAATTATCCAAAAATTTTTTATCTAATGTGTACTCATATATTTCACATTCAAAAGTTCCCGGATCTGATGGTTTTATGTTCTCTTCATTATATATAAGGTCTTCAAATAAGCATGAGTCATTCGAAGTAAATACGTTTTTTTCCCCAGGATGATATTTGAATACAGATAAATTGGGTTTATAGCCATTCCAAAAATCAGATAAGGTAGAACCATTTACTGAAAATCTATTTTCTAAAATTTTATCCATCATATCTCTATTGTAAAAAAATGAAGATGTATAAAATGAATGTAATTCACTCTTTCCTTTTGAATAAGAGATAATGTGTTTAGCTCGCGCACGCAATAATAAATCTTCAAATACTTCGTCTATTGTATCAATTGGCAGACCATTCACCGTTGCAATGATTTTAAAATTATTTTCTTTACTTTTAAAAGGGGAAACAATCTTATTAATACTATTGCTCAAAATATTAATTTGTTCTTGACTATCCCAAAGTTCACTATTTATCAAATCTTTAATTATTATTTTTGTATAGGACTTTTCAGCGTCAACAGCACGTTCACCATTTGTCTGTTGCCGTTTTCTTTCATTTCACAAGAAACGAGGAATGCCCAACCTGCATTCTT
>CAKXBD010000081.1 GCA_934871445.1 uncultured bacterium
AGTAAATTCCGCCTTCCATGCCCTCCGAAGCCAACCGCTCCATGTGGTATGTTATTCCGTCGAATAAAGCGCGCATGGGTACCGCCGCGTCATAAAAATATCGGGTAAAATACTCGTCTAAAAGCGCATTATAATCCGCATTGACATTCCAGGCAAGCTCTGCACCCATCCATGCTTTCAGGCGGTGGAAACCCGTTTTGACCTTCTGGTCCCACTGATTCTGGTCGAAAAGGAATTCAGCTCCGCATGAGGCTATAAACTTATACCGCTCCGACATAGTCGGCAGAGAGTTATAAGGATACAGATAGTGAGAAAAGTTTGTCTGGTAGAGCCAGACATAACACGTTTTACAAATCGCTTTCCACGCCAAAAGGTTTTCATATTCCGAAGAATTGGTTTCCCTTGAAAACGGTTTCCCGTAATCGGCATTGATAGGCGCGTAAAAGACAGAAACATTTTCACGGCAACGAACACTCTCGTCGATTGGCCGCCAGCTCCCGTCCGAGCCCTTTACAGCCGGCGCTTTTTCCGTGCGCATGTAAGCGAAGAAACTAATATTTACCGTCCGTTCTCCCATACCTGCCTCCCTCATTTTTATAGCGAGAAGGTCGGAAAGCTCGTTTATAAATTTTACCGCGACAGCCGCGTCGGTACCGTATTTTTCCTTTTCCGAAGAACAGAAAGAACAATCGCACCAGGTATCCCCGTCACTCTGTTGAAAAGTCACCGTATGTGCTCCGCTCATTTTCGCGGTCTCTACAATTTGGTCGGCTGCGATTTCAAGCATTTTTTGCCGTTCTTCCGCTTTTCCGTGCGCCGTATAACAAAGCTGCGTCTTTCCCGTCGAAAACCAATCTTTACATTCTTCCTTATCCAAATACTCCTCGAAATAATACAGGCTGTTATGATACAAAGTACCGTTGACATACATAAATACGTCATCGTTACAATTATAACGCAGACGCCTGCGGTATAATTCATCTCCGTCGATACGGGTACTCACATCTCCGATTCGATATTCGATGTCCGGAACATCAATCACGTCGAAATCCAACAGCGGAATGTCCCCTTTCCGAAGATATACCTCATCGGCAGCATAAACGCCGTAATCTACCGTTTCTTTCAAAAAGCCGTATACGCCGTTTAACGTCCCCATGTCCCCGCCGCCGACAATATACACATTCTCCCCTTGCGTGACTATCCGATAACCATTTTCCCCAAGAATATCGGGCTCCGCCTCGACGGAAACTTCCGCCGCTCGAAGCGTGTTGCCCAAAGAGATATATTTCTCTCCGCTCGGCAGACGGGAATCCGTCACGATTTCAAAATCCGCCCCCGATGCCTCATTGAGAAGCAATCTCAAATCTGCCGCCGCGTCCCATAAATATCTCGATTCTCCGTAATCGTTCGGAAGGAGGATACAATAATTTGCCCGTCCGTTTTCCGAAATTTTTTTATCCGTAGCATTTATTTCAATCTCGTGAATTCCTTCAAAGGACGTTTCCGAAGAAATTTCCGCGGGATTTTTCAAATTGCCGGAAGCGCTGTTCCCACTGTCGGAAGCGGAATCCCCACACCCTGTAAAAGAGAACGCAGACAATCCTATGCTCAGCCATACTGCCATATTCCGAAACCATTTTTTCTTCATTCTTCCACCGCCTCTACCCGATACGTTGCCATTCCTTGATTTCCCGTGTCATCGTAAGCTATGCAGACTAAGCTCCAAATGCCCTTTTCCGAAACGATAAATCCATCGTTCTCCTCATCCAGCAGAATAATTCTTCCCGAAGGAGCTGTTAAAAATAAGTAATATCCCGCAACATCCTCGTCCACATATAACGCGGGCAAGGGGATCGAAGCTCCCACCGTACAAATTTCCCCCTCGCCTTCAAATCGGACTTGCGGAGGCGTTTTATCCTCACAGAGAACTACATACGACCGCACGGCGGACTGCCCGCTATTGCTGTCCGCAGCGGTATACCGTACGATAAACTGCCCGTATTCATTTACGACGAAAGCATGTGCCTCATAAGGAGAGACGTCTTTCAACTCCTTTCCGGAAGTCGATACAGCGTACGTTTTTTTATCCGGACGCAATACGCTGACCGTGAAGGTAAGCTCGGGGTCTAAAACGTCCGCGGCATCTGCAAGCGCCGTTGTAACGGTCTCTCCATAGGGGATTTCTCCGCCGTAATCGCCATAGAGAACAATTTGCGGTCTCATTCTATCCGATTTGGAAGAATTAAAGGTCTGACCGTTGATATTACGGATATTCAGAGTACAATCTCCTTTGACACCTATCCATTCCAAACGAAGATAAACTCGGGAGGAAGGAAAACCCTCAAAAGTCTTTCCGTTTTCATAATCGGTAATTTTCACATTTACGTCTGAATATGGAGAAAGCATACCGTTTTCCATGGACAGAGTAAAATCATTTTCAGCGCTGTCTTCCCCGAAGCCGAAACCGAGCAAACGGGATTTATATTCTCCATTGAGATAGAATGACACGCCTTTCCCATTTCTTCGCCATGAAACCCTCACGGATAAATCTTCATTTTGCGAATCGGTAAGGACTAAATCCACTCCTTCATATTCCGCGCGGGCGGGATTTATCGAAAAACGCACGGATAAATCCTCCGAAAGTATTTCCCGAATAAATTCTGCCCCCGCCGCCGTGGAAACACTATTTATCGTCAATAGGATTCCTTCATCCGTCGCCTCGGCGCTCACTCCCCTGTCGGCGGAAAAATATTCTGCCAAGTTCAAATTTCCCTGTTCTCCGACATCTTTTACGCAAACGGTTTCCGTTAAAATAATTTGGTCTTTATACTTATAGATAAACGTCGTCTCCCCTGCGGGAAAAGACGCTTTTATTTGCTCACCCGTCACTCTCTTTTCTCCCGAGTCCGTTTTCAAATAGAGCTCACAAGTCCCCGTCACGGGAGCTCCGGTAGAATAGTCTACGACGAAAGCATCGGGAAGTGTATAGACCTTACCGCGAATCATGTATTTCGGAAAAGTGGGAATTTCGGTAAGAACCGCATTTTCGGTACGCTCGGCAAAAAAAGAAAATTTGTGAATATCCGTTTTTCCCAGATAATCCTTTGCGGTATATTCGACAATATATTCCCCTTCATATTCGGGAAGAAAAACTCCTTCTTCGAGAGGAATTTCTTCCCCTTCAAAAAATACTTTTACCTGCACGACCGATTGTCCGCTGCCGCCTGAAACCGAACACTCAGCCAAAGGGACGGCTTGGCCCAATACCCCTCTATCGGGAATACTCCCCTCTATTGTCAAGACGGGCGGGACGACCTCGTTTTCCGCATACACGGTAACAATTTCTCGCGAAATATTTCCCGCTTTGTCCTCCGCCGTGTAAACGAGCTGATATTCCCCCGTCGCCTCGGGAACAAACGAGCCGTCGATTATGTCGATATTACAGCGATTTAGACCATAATAATTTTTCCATACCTTTACATCTACTTTTGTCGAACCGTCCCAATCGTCCACAGCCGAAGCGCCAAACAATCTATACGGAGTTCCTACTTCCGCCGGAGGTAGACTATCCATGTCTGCATCGACGAATATTTGGGGCGCTTGCGTATCTTCACAAATATCCGAATCAGGCTTTTCACCGCCAAGGGAATGTACGACGAAAGAAGCGCGCGATTTTTCGTATTCCGACGCCGTTATGCTGATTCTTACTTTGCCGCTGGAAAACCCTTCCCAGATATTAGAAAATTGGCGCGGGTCGTCAAGGTCCGCTATACAGGCAGAAGGCGTGAAGTAAACTTCCTTGCTTTCGGAGTTCAAGCGAATATCAAAGGTAGACGACGTTCCGACAATTCCGTAAAAATTTACTTGATTGCTGAAAGCTCCCCATTCGTTATCCTTATGCAGGCGATCCCATTCGGGCTCATATCCCGTTAAAGGCTGATAGGTCGCACCCGCAAGGGCGTATGTACCCCAATCATATCCTCTCAACCGAACGCGCAGAGTACTATCTTCATTCTCCACATCGGTAAAAGTAATATCGAGGACATTGAAATCCGCTTCGCCTGCGACAGAAGGAAGAATACTTGCCTTAAAGATTTCATCTTCCTCCGTCACAGAACGGAGGTTCAAAACCTCGTTGAACGTGACGCTGTCTCCGTCCGCCAGTTCTATTCTGTATCCCTCTTCCGTGAGAGTGGCTGAGGACGCCGTTCCGTCAAAAGAACACCAAGGCAGGTATGCGGCAAATGTCTCTTTAACCACTGCCTGCCGACCGTCTATTTCCGTTTGAAGTTTCAAAGTGTATTGCCCCGCCTCGCTCAAAACAAATGAATCGGCACGAAGCGTCTGCCCGTTCGGATACAAGAGGAATTTATCGCAGGAATATTCCTTTCCCGACGAAGTAATTTTCAAATTTCCCACATCTAATTCTTCACCGACGAAATAGCGTTCTTTTTCATTCCAATCAGATAAACTGTACCCTGCATTTCCCGAAAGCGCCTTTATTCCTCCGCACAGACACGAGAACGAAACGACCGCGGCAGCCAAAACCGGTAATCCGCGCCTTTTCATAATAAAATCCCTTCCTTTTTAATATCGTTCATCCCTTTAATCCTCCCATAGCGATATTTCCCATTATCTTTTTCTGAAAGACGAGAAAGATTACGAGCACCGGGAACATAACCAAAACAGAACCGGCAATTTTTAACGGAACAGAACTGAACTCTATATCCGTGCGGCGGTTAAATTCGTACAATCCGTATGCCACAGTGGGACGGTTAGGCATAAAGACGAGCGGCGTCTGATAATCGTTCCAAAAAGCGATAAAATTCAATAAAAATACCGTCAGAAAGGTCTTTGCGACCAACGGTAACATAATTTGCAGATAGACGCGAAGATTTGAGGCTCCGTCAATTTTTGCCGCCTCGGAAAAATCTACGGGCACGTCTCGGAAAATCCCCTGAAAAATCAGCAGGTACATGCTGAGAAAGTTTGCCTTCAATATCCACATTCCCCAAATATTGTCATATAACCCCAGCATGCGAGCCATCTGAATTTCAGACGGCAAGGCGCCGACAATGGGCAAAGCGATGCAGACAATGACGACCGAAGTGAGAATTTTTGAAAATTTATATCGATATTTTGCCGTCAAATATCCCACATGGCAAGGGACATAGGTAGCAGCCAAGGCGCAACCGCCCGCATATAGAAAAGAATTGAAAAATTGTTCCGTCATGTATACCTTGCCCAGTTCTTTTCCCGACTGTACCTCGACGAAAAATCCGAAAAAGGCATGAGGGTAATTATCGAACATCCATTTTTCAGGCAGCCCGAACATATTGTGCCGAAAATCATAATCGCTCTTTACCGAACTGATTATGCTCCAAAATACGGGCAGAAACAGGAGAATCGCATAGATAATCAAAAGCCCGAAAATTATGCAGGAAAGAGGAGTCCAAACTTTTTTAATTTTTATTTTTTCTCTCACCTTTCTTTCCCCCTATTCTTTCGGACCAATCTTTTCTAACAAAGCTTTTGCGCCGAGTGTGACGGGTACGATAATAACCGTAAGCAATACCCCGAGACAAGCCAAAGCGGGATATTCGGCAATCGTTGCAATCGACGTACGAGCGTACAGTAGATAGCCCATCGTCGCTAGACGTTCGGAGGCGGCGATACCGTAAAAACTGTACAGACTGAATTGATTGGAAAATATTCCCGCAATCCCCAATACAAGAAAGGTTGTCAACGTCGACCATACTTTGGGAAAAACGACGTGATAAAATTCCCTAAATCCGCTTGCACCGTCCAGTTGCGCAGCCTCGCGCACCGATTGGTCTACCGTATTCATACCGCCGAGCAAAAGAAGCATATTGCCTCCGAAGGAAAGAAATACGTTATAGAAAAAAATGGTTGCATATTGCGTGGACGGATTTTGTAAAAGTCCTTCGATATCTTTGCCGAATATACCTTCCCAAAAGGTGGGAATCGCGCGTTCGACAAAATACATATAAATGATAATAGTAACCATGCCGGGAATAATTGCCGGCAGGAAAAGAATACACTTGAAAAAACCGGATAATGGCATTTTCTGATAGATAAAAAAGGAGAACATCAGGGCACACGGCAGAGAAACAATCGTAGTCATAGCCCAAACTTTCAATGAATTTACCACCGACCCCCTTAACGTAGACGAAAGCGAAAATTCTTTGAACTGATAAATAAAATTTTCAAAACCGACAAAATGAAAAGCATTTCCGTCTCGGTCATAGGATTTGAATGCCAATAAAATAGAATTAAAGTTGACTCCTATATAAAAAATACAAAATTGTAAAACGGGTAAAGCAATCATGAGAATATAGAAAATAAGCTCTCTCTTCTTTGCTGCTCCCGTGCCGCGCGCCGCCATCAATCGTAATATCTCCCGTATACGTTTTCCCAATTCCGCAACTGATAGACATACATGCCGTTGAAATATTCCTCCGCTCCGTTATTGACGTTCTCCCGCATATATGTAATGGGACGAGCTTTTTCTCCGCCATTTACGATGCTATAATAGGAATTATGCACCGAAAGCCTCGACTGATTATCCAAATAAACTTTTTCGGGAGAATAAGGATAAACGATATCCGAGCTATTATGAAGTTCATATACTGATTTTCCGAAATACGTCAATTTGTCGAGATTTTCCTCTGTCATTGTATATTTCAACGCCTTTACCGTATTTGTATAGACAGTAAATTCATTGAGGGATTGATTCGTACAGGCGAATTTTAAGAACTTTTTCGCAGCTTTAATCTTGGAAGGGTCAATTGATTTCTTGATAAACCCGAGCGAATAATGCGTATCTACAATCGTACTCTTTTCCCCTACGTCATCTTGGGACGCTTTCGGGAAGGGCATCATGCCGAAATGACGATTTTCGGGTGCATATTCTTCCCCGTTTCTGTCACCGCACTCCTGAATAACGCTCTTGGCTTCATTTTCCCACCAGCAGCCTTCCAAAATCATGGCGATGGGTTCTCCTTCCGCACGGGATTCGATAAAATCTTTCTGGGCTTCTGTATATAAATGCGCGGGGGAAAATACGTTCTTCGTATAGTAATCTTTATTTTTGACGACCCTTTCAAAAAACTTCATAGACAAATATTTTCCTTCGCTGCGCCAAAGATTATATGCGTTTTCCGTCGTGATTTTCAAAGGCGCTAATTTTTCATACCCGTCGTTTTCGTTTACTTCTCCGATGAGATTCGTTGCAGTCCCTCCTTCCGCGCCCCCGAAAGTATAATTGAGCATTGTTTGTTCCAAGCCTTCACAATCGACGCAGAGGGCGTACATGACCTTTTCCACATAAGTATCATAATACTGCCCCGCCCAGACAAAAGGAGTGATTCCCATTTCTATCATTGCGTCGCAAAGTTGAAAAAATTCTTCATAGGTCGCGGGAAATCCGTCATCCGAAGTTCCTAATTTCCCATCGGGACCAGCGCTTTTTTCATCCGTCTCCGAATCAATTAAGACGCTCTTACCCGGGACATTTTTGAAATAGAGGTTATACAAATCAAACAAATCCTTATCGTAAACAATTCCGTTATACCCTGCATAATGCGGAATCCCGTAATATTTTTTATCCGATTGATAATATGCCTTTTGCTCGTCCGTCATCTTGCCTTCTATCGTGCCTTCTTCTCCGAATTCCGACAAGTTCTCCGTCATGATGTCGGTGATATCAAGCAGTTTATCCTGAGCCAGATAATCATAATAATAGACGCTCTCGTTAAAAAACACTTCGGCAGAAGTCGCGTCCAAATCCGCAAGTAAAGACATGCCGTCCGTTTTTGCTTTGGAAATATGTATCTGAATACCGGTCTTTCCCTCCTCAAAGGATTCATCGCGATAAAATTCCTCGAAACGCTCCGCCAATGCATACAACCAATCGCTGCCGAATCCACCGTCAAAATTCTGTACATACAACTGCGTCTTCGTCTCGTCAACTTCTTCGTCCCGAGAATCGGAAGTACGATATTGTTCCGCACAGGCAGAGAGTCCAAAAATCGCAAAAAAACACGCCCCTATCAATGCAACTGCTCTTTTTTTTGTAACCATATCTTTTACTCCTAAAAATTATTTGCCGCATATACTCTGCGGAGCCATTCCTCCGCAATCAACGCATGTCCCGCGTTTGTAGGATGTATTCCGTCGTAAGAATATTCCTTTGCGGAAGCCCGACAACAGGCTTCTGCAAATATTCCGTCCAGAGGAATAAATTCTACCCGATGCCTGCGAGCAATTTCCCTCAAACGGAAAATTTTCGGATATAAATCTTCGCGGAAAAGGCGTTTTTCGGGATCTACGTCGAGCAAAAAAGGTTCTAGTACGATAATTTTCTGTGTATATCGTTCAACCATACATAAAATTTTTTCGATGTTTTCCGCGTATTCCTTTTCAGAAATTATTTTCCCTGAATCAAACCGCCGCCAAGTATCATTGACGCCAATCAATAACGAAAAAAACGTCGGTTTTATTTCCTCCAACTCCCCCGAAAGCCTGTTCAAAAGTTCACCGGAAGTATTTCCCCCTACTCCGCGGTTATAACATTCGATATTCAAAAAAGGGTACAGGAAATTGAGACGTTCTGCAATAAGCGCCGAATAACCCGCCAAAGAATATTTTTCTTTGCGGTCGCGCAAAGCGTCTGTAATGGAATCCCCGTCAAATAAAATTCTTTCGTTTTTCGATATTCCAATCATGTTTCTATTATATAATATTACCCCCCCCCCCCGTCAATCCGAAAAGTTACGGATATATTGTCAAAAGTTACGATATCATAAAAAACAGAGAGAAAAATATTTCCTGTTTTTCCTTTTATTTTCCAATGCTAAAAAAGGCGGGCCGTCCCATTTCAAGGGGCTGCCCGCCTTTTTTCTTATTTTGAAAAAAGAAATCTATTTATCTGTTTTTTCAAAAGTTACTAAATCTTATGCTGTCTTTCTCAATATTTTTTAAAGCCCGATAATACGTATTGAGACTATTGAATCCACAAGAAAAAGCCGCACGAGAAATCGGTTCGTCGGGGTGTTCTTTTTTATAAGCGATTACACGTTCTACCCGAAGGCGATTGATATAATCTCTCAGATGCATGCCTGTAAACTTATTGAACAGCATGGAAAAATAATGTTTTGTATATCCGAAATGTGAAGCTATGCTTTCAAGCGTCAATGATTCCGAGCAATTTTTATTTATATACATAAGAATTTGAATATAGTAATCAGTGCCGTTGTCGTCTTTCTCATGAGTAGAATAGGAATTATATAAAATCCCCAACAATAATTCGATAAATCCTGCTTGCATCATACGGGTGGAGTTCTCCCGTAAACGATAAAAATAGTCCAAAAGAGAAAAAATATTTTCCGTGTTTTCCCCGACGGAAAGAAAATTCTCCAAAACCCGGCCGCGAGCGAATTTCGGATAAAACATTTCATTAAACACTAGAACATATAAATCGGAAAATTCCTCCCCGCAAATACAATGTACATCAAAACGATTAAAAACTGCAATCTCTTTTGCCGTCAAAATACGTTCTTTGCCGCTGACGATTACCTTGACGCGCCCTTTCTTTACAAAGATAATTTCGGTAC
>CAKXBD010000082.1 GCA_934871445.1 uncultured bacterium
GAACATGTAACAGAACAGGCACAGACGCGGACGGAAAAACGGGAATAACGACGGGCAAAACATGAACGAAAGAACATGTAACAGAACAGGCAGAAACGCGGACGGAAGAACGGAAATAACGACGGGCAAAACATGAACGGAAGAACAAACGACGGAACGGGAAAACAACCGATAAAAAATCCGCGGATTAACCGCGGATTTTCATATACCTTTTGAGTTTTGCCACCAGCACCGCCGCACAGACAATCTTTACGAGGTCGGGCAAGAGGTAGGGAACCACGCACATGGAAAGCGCGCCCGCCAACGTTACGGTAGATTCTGCGCCCGCGTTATACACGTACATGAACCAAACCGTTCCGAAAGCATAGCAAAGCGCAATCCCCAATGCCATCGCCGCCGCCAAAATTCCCGTGCGCGCCCAATCGTTCTTCGGGCGGACGTAATCGGACACCACGCCCACCGCTACGGCGGTGAACAAAAATCCTACGATATATCCGCCCGTGGGAGAACCGAGTTTCGCCGCGCCCGCCGTGAACCCCGCAAATACGGGGACTCCGCAAAGCCCCAGCAATATGTAGACCGTAACGGCCAAAAGTCCCCGCTTCCAGCCCAAAAACCCCGCCGCAAGGCAGACGCCCATCGTCTGCAACGTCACGGGAATCCCGCCCGGCAACGGAATGGAAATCCACGCGCACACCGCGATGATCGCCGTGAACATCGCCGTATAACAGATTTCCCGCGCCGCAATCCTGCCTTTTTCCTTTACCATAGTTTTCCGTCTCCTTTTTCAAAGATATTTTTTCAAGTCCTCCGCGCGGTCGGTCGCTTCCCAAGGAAGTCCCGCACGCCCGAAATGTCCGTATGCCGCCGTCTCCGAATAAATCGGACGGCGAAGTCCCAACTTCCTGATAATCGCATAGGGACGAAGGTCAAATTCCTTTTTAATGATTTCCGCAAGTCTATCGTCGGGAAGTTTGCCCGTTCCGAAGCTGTCCGCGAACACCGAAACAGGGTTCGCCACGCCGATGGCGTACGCCACCTGTATCTCTATCTCGTCCGCAAGTCCCGCCGCCACCAAATTCTTGGCGATATACCGACAAAAATACGTCGCGCTCCTGTCCACCTTCGTGCAGTCTTTGCCCGAAAAGGCTCCGCCGCCGTGCGCACAGCGACCGCCGTAGGTATCTACGATAATCTTGCGCCCCGTCAGCCCCGAATCCCCCTCAGGGCCGCCGATTTCAAAACGCCCCGTCGGATTTATATAAAATTTCGTGTCCGCGTCCAAAAATTCCGCGGGAATCACTTCGTCCACCACGTATTTCCGAATGTCCGCGCGGAGCCGCTCCTGTGAAATCTCCCTGTCGTGCTGGGAAGAAACCACCACCGCGTCCACGCGCACCGCGCGCTTATCCTCGTATTCCACCGTCACCTGCGTCTTGCCGTCCGGACGGAGATAGGGCAAAAGCCCGCTCTTTCTCACCTCCGAAAGGCGCATCGCAAGTTTATGCGAAAGCATGATGGGCAGAGGCATGAGCTCCTCCGTCTCCCGACAGGCATAACCGAACATCATGCCCTGATCGCCCGCGCCCAAGGCGTCCTCCTCGCTGCCCGCGTCCTTCCTCGACTTCTTTTCATACGACGCATCTACCCCCATCGCTATATCGGGAGACTGCTCGTGCACGGCCACGACGACTTTGCATTTATCGAAAGAAAAAGTGCCGAAATTATAGCCGATTTTTTGAATGACCTCCCGCGCCGTCCGTTCATAGTCCACTTTCGCGCTCGTCGTCACTTCGCCCATGATGAGCAGAAGGTCGTATGCCGCGCAGCACTCAATCGCCGTGCGCGCCATGGGGTCCTGAGTTAAAATCGCGTCGAGTATCCCGTCCGAGATACGGTCGCACACCTTATCGGGGTGCCCTTCCGTGACGCTTTCGCTGGTAAAAAACTTTTTCATGTAAAAAATCCTCTTTTTAACATAGTTGTTCGCCGCAAGAAAAGATTTTGCGGCGAATTTCCCCTTCATTTCAAGGGGCTATTCATTATACCTCTTTTTAAGGATTTTGTCAACTTATTCCTATACCGCTTTATGCGCTTGCAAAATTTTTTCCCGCATGCTATAATAAACGGCATGGACAACCTCTTGAAAAGCTGTCGGCTCTGTCCCGTCGAATGTGGGGCAAACCGCCTGATCGGCGCGGGCGCCTGCGGCGTTCGGGGCCTCAAAATCGCAAAATATTACCTCCACCCCTTCGAGGAGCCGTGCATTTCCTTCAAAAAGGGAAGCGGCACGATTTTTTTCTGCGGGTGCAACCTGCGCTGCGTATTCTGCCAAAATTACGAGGTCTCCCGCGCGCGGCGGGGCAGAGACGTCACGCCGCGGGAACTCGCCGACATTTTCCGCGAATTGGAAAATGCGGGTGCGGACAACATCTCCCTCGTCACCCCGTCCCACGTCGTCCCTTACCTGATTGCCGCCTTTGAACTTTACAGGCCGAAAATTCCTGTCGTATACAATTCGGGCGGCTATGAAAAGGCGGAGACGCTCGCCATGATAGAGCCGTATATCGACATCTGGCTCCCCGATCTGAAATTTTTCTCCCCTTTCCTTTCCGAGCGCTACACGGGGCGGAAGGATTACTTCGAGCGGGCGAGCCGCGCCCTTTTATTCATGGCAAAAAAGCCCCTCTCCTTTGACGGAGAAGGGAAAATGCTGTCGGGAGTCATCGTCCGCCACCTCGTCATGCCCCTCGGGACGAGCGATTCGATCTCCCTCCTCAAATGGTTCAAAAACTACATGCCCGAAAGCGCATATCTGAGCCTCATGAGCCAATATACCCCATTCGGGGAAACCGACAAATTTCCCGAGCTCAAAAGGCCCGTCACCGCGCGGGAATACGAGAGAGTCATAGAAGATGCCTTCGCGCTTAAAATCAAAAACTTATTTATCCAAAAACGTTCCTCGTCGGGGGAAAGCTATATCCCGAAATGGGACTATTGAGGGAGGGCGGCGCCTGCGGGAAACAACAAACGGCGGGTTATTACCGCTGACGGGAAACAACAAACGGCGGGCAATCAACTGCCGCGAAAAGCCTCCGCTTTCAGGCGGACGAGCTCGCGCGTGAGCTTTGCCGCGCGCGATGGGTCGGCAAAGGAAAGCTCCGCTTCGAGAGCGCGGATTCGCTCCAATTTATCCTGATACTTCATACCCTTCATTCTGCGCAAAAATGCGCGAATCAAACACGGGAGGAAAGAAAAATGCTCATTTCCGCCGAAAATCTATCCTTCGGCTTCGCAGGCGCGCCCCTGCTCAAAAATATCTCCTTCACCCTGTCCGAGGGGGACAGGGTCGGGCTCATCGGCCCGAACGGAGAGGGAAAAACTACCCTTATCCGACTCATTCTCTCCGAACTCGAACCCGAAAGCGGGGCGCTGTTCAAAAAGAACGGCTGTCGGATCGGCTACCTCGCCCAAACGGGCGGCTACGACAGCGAAAATACCGCCTTTGAGGAAATGCGCTCCGTATTTCGGGAGGATATACGCGCGCTCGATGCGCTCCGCGAAACGGAAGCAAAAATCGCGCGCGCGGAGGAAGGCTCCGCCGAGTACCGCGCGCTCTCCGCAAGGTACGACGCCCTGACCAAGCAAATCGCCGCGCGCGACAGCTATCACTACGAAATCAAAATCCGCACCGTCCTCAACGGCATGGGATTTTCCGACTCCTTTTCTCAGCCCGTTTCCACCATGTCGGGCGGGGAAAAGACGCGGCTCAAATTATGCAGGCTGCTTTTAGAAGAGCCCGAACTGCTCATTCTCGACGAGCCGACCAATCACCTCGACATCAAAACCCTGTTCTGGCTGGAAGATTATCTCGCTTCCTTCAAGGGCGCCATCCTCACCGTCTCCCACGACCGCTATTTCCTCGACCGCCTCGTAAGGGAAATTTACGAGCTGGAAGGGGGAACTTTGTCCGTCTTTAAGGGTAACTATACGAAATACAAGCTCTTAAAAGCGGAAAAAAATGCCCGAATCTTAAAGGAATACGAAAAACAACAGGAAGAAATCGCGCATTTACAGGACTATGTGGACAAAAATTTAGTGCGCGCCACGACCGCGAAATCCGCGCTCAGCCGCGTGAAAAAGCTGGAAAAAATGGAACGCATCGAAAAGCCCCTCCTGCCGCCCTCCCCGCCCCGTTTTTCCTTTTCCTACGCCGAAAAGCCCTATGAAAAGGTGTTGGAGGTTTCGGCTCTGAGGCTCGCCGCGGGGGAAAAGGTCTTGCTCGAAAACGCTTCCTTTACGCTTACGCGCGGGGAAAAGTGCGCCGTCGTCGGGGACAACGGCACGGGGAAATCCACGCTCGTCAAAGAAATCGTCAAAAACAAAAATCCCGCCGTCAAAACGGGACGTTTCGTAAAAATCGCTTACTACGATCAGGAAAACGCCAATCTCAATCCCGAAAATACCGTGCTTGGCGAGCTTTGGGAACGCCATGTCTTATGGGATCAGACCAAAGTGAGAAATATCCTCGCGCAGGCGAAGCTCGACGCGGGCGACATGGACAAAAAAGTGCGCATGCTCTCGGGCGGGGAACGGGCAAAGCTCGCGCTGGCGGTATTCGAGTGCGAAAACGGAAACTTCCTCATCCTCGACGAGCCGACCAATCACCTCGACCTGCCCGCGCGGGAAAGTCTCGAAGACGCGCTCAAAGCGTTCGACGGGACAATATTGTTCGTCTCGCACGACCGCTATTTCATTCAGGCTCTGGCGGGGAAAATCGTGGAGCTTTCGGACGGGAAAGCCGTCGAATTCAAGGGAACTTACGACGAATACAACGCCTTCAAAGCCGCCTTAAAAGACGGCGGGGAACGCCCTGCCGCCGCAAAAGCCGCGGAAGCAAAGCCCAAAGAGAGCGGATACCGCACGAAAGAAGAACGCGCCGCCGAAACGAAAAAACGTCTGCGCGTCAAACAAATCGAAGAAGAAATCTCCGCGCTCGAAACGGAGGAAGCCGAAATCAATTCTCAACTCACCCTGCCCGAAATCGCGGGCAATTACGAGCTGCTCAAAGAAAAATGCGCAAGGCTGGAAGAAGTCAAAAACCTTTTGGACGGCTTATATGAAGAATACGAAACGCTGATAGATTGAATACTGCCCCCGCCGCTTTCGCGGCGGGGGCAGTTTACCAAACAAAATCGGGAAGTCGAAACCGACGCTCCCCTATTTTACATCATATCGACGGAAAGGCGACAGGGAAAAATATTAACGGGGATTTAAGCGGGAACGTCGGCAAAAATTTGAAGAAATGGTGACAGTAAAGTTACCGACGGAGACTTGAAGAAATGGCGGCGGTAAAGTTACCGACGAGATTTTCAGGGCCGACGGAGACAGAGGAGTTCCCGACGAAGATTTGAAGAAATCGCGACGGTAAAGTTATCGACGGGGACTTGAAGAAATGCCCGCGGTAAGACCGTCAACAGAGCCGTAAACAGGACTACCGTATTCGGGATATTGCGGCGGTTCGGTCGGAAGTCCCTGAATATAATCTATGAGGAAATAGCAGCCGAGCCCGACGGCAAAAGCGACGGCAATCGTCAGCCACTGCTTCCAGCCGAACAGGAATTTTCGGGTATAGACGATACTGAGAATGATCGCTCCGATAATAACCAGGGCATAGGATAAAAGTTCTCCGCCCCACAAAGCGGTCATCAGAACGGTATAGGCGGGAATCATGGTCTTATAGCCGAACCAGGAATCGGAGTTCTGCTCCGAATCTTCACTCTTTTCAAAGCGCACGAGGGAAAAGAGCAGGGCGTAACAGACCGCGCCCGAAACCGCGGGAACGAGAATTTTCGTCGGCGTTATCAGGGAGCTATATATCTCCTTTCCTGCAATCAAGCGGGAAATATTGTCCGCCCAATCGATAAATATGGAATAAATAATATAATTTCTCACATCCACTTTGTCTTCGAGTTTCGGGAAAAAGCCGCTCAAAAGCCCCACGAACAGGCAGAGAATGAACGTATAAAAGACCATGAACACGATTCCGTCCACGACGCGGTTGGCGCGGGAGAACGCGAAGGCGTTGACTCCGTAGAGGCACACCGCGAGAAAGGCGCTCAAAAAATATCCCGAGACGAAATAGATAAGATTATAAGGATTTTCGCGGACGACAACGGACAAAAAGCCCAGCCAATACGAAAGCGTATACGGGATAAAAACGAGGAGAAGTCCCACCAGAGTTTTAACGAGGTAAATTTTTTCCCGCTTAATCGGCAGGGAATAAAATGCGTCTACGCTCCGCTTGTTCATTTTGAAGGAGTACATGAGGATCGGAGCGACGATGCAGAGAATACAAAGCTCTATCATGACCGTTTGAAGGGGCGGGGTGTTGATGACTACGGAATTCTCTCCGTATCGGGAGACGGGCTCGAAATAAGAAAGCACAACGAGATACAAACCCGCCGAAATCGCAGTCAGAATCACCAACGGCCAAAAATTCTTTTTGAGTTCGTAAATAAAGTAGCGTTTCATTTCAGATACCCCCTGCTTTCCACTTCGCATGAGAAAAGTTCCTCGAAATCGACGGGAATTTCCTCGATAAACAGCGGATTCAGTGCCCGAAGTTTCGCTTCGATTTCCTCCGCGTTCCCCCTCGCCACGATTCGGACGACCCGACCCGTTCGGTTAAAGGACAGGCAGTCGAATCCGAGTATTTCTTCGTCAATCTCCGTTTCGTATGCCGCTTGGAATTTATGGATTTTATTCAAGTCCGCTTCGATTTCTCCCGAACAGGTAATCGTCTGATGGTCCAAAAGCCCGTAGCTGTCGCAAATGTCTTCGAGCTCGCGCAGGGAATGGCTGGATATGATTACCGCCGTGCCCGTCTCTTCCACGAGGTCGATGACTCCGCGCTTGAATACCAGCCGCGCGAGCGGGTCCAGCCCGTCGAACGCTTCGTCTAAAAGCAGATATTTCGGCTTCACCGCCAGCGCCAGAGAAACGAACACTTGACGTTTCATTCCCTTGGAAAAGTTGCGTATCGGCGCTTTCGGGTTGAGCTTGAATTTGTCCAAATATTCCGAGTACGTCCTCTCGTCGAAATTATAAAAGCTCTTATACATCTCCGCAAGTCCTTTACTGCTCAGATTGGGCGTATAAAAGGGATCGTCGGGAAGGAAAAAGAGCTTTTTCTTGGCGTTTTCGTTCTCGTACACGCTTTCGCCGTCAATTAAAATCTCCCCTTCGTCCGCTTTCAGAACACCCGACATCAGCCTTAACAGCGTCGATTTTCCCGCGCCGTTGATTCCTACAAGACCAAACACCGACCCGTCCCCGATGTCCAGCCCCACGTCTTTTAATACGGTGGTCTTTCCGTATCTCTTTGTCAATCCTCTGATCTCTATCATTTTTGTAACTTGACCTCCCATCAACAGAGTCTGTTCACATTTATGAAAACTCGCTCTTATTCTCTTTGAAAATCAAACATTTCGGGAAACATGCGTAAAAACACATATGCCCGAACGCCGCGAAAAATTCTTCGGATTTCCCTTTCAGTCTTTTTCCGAATACACCTCGTCGAGCGTTGCTTCCATCTCCTCGCGCGTATATCCCGCCCGCCGAAAATTTTCAAGCTGTACCCTCAATTCCTCTATGCGCTCCTTCTGCCCCGCGTCC
The DNA here is from genome assembly GCA_934871445.1 of uncultured bacterium. Lineage (GTDB taxonomy): Bacteria > Bacillota > Clostridia > Christensenellales > Borkfalkiaceae > Scatosoma. The sequence goes on from CAKXBD010000082.1 coordinate 7,678, forward strand.
GTATAGTCCGCATACGCGCCCTTCTTCGGCAAAATACGGATATAGCCTTCCTTCTCTAACTCCGAATACGCGCGCTCCACTGTGTTGGGATTGATTCCCAGTTCCAGCGCCAAAGCTCGACAGGAAGGCAATTTCTCTCCGTACTTAATCGCTCCCAAACGAATGAGCTTCTCATACTCGGAAACAATATTTGCGTATACATTTTGTTTTCCCGTCAGTCGGATTTTCATTTACTTCTTTCCCTTCTTGTATTATCTGTATTTTCTGTACTATCTGTATTAAATATAACATAAAAATTTTTCTTTGTCAAGAGTTTTTCAAAAAATTTTCAAAAAAATATTTGTCGTAGAGAACGAGTAAGGCGGAAAATAGGCGAATAACTCGTATTCTTTATTTGCGAAAGATTGTTTTTTATATCAAAAAAGCCATACGATTTTGAAATTAGTCGTATGGTTTTTAAGATAAAATTTGATTAAGTCAATCTTTTTTCAACTGCATTTTAATTTTTTGCGGAAAAATTTATATCCCAGCCATGTCGCTTTCCCTTGCAGCTTAAACGGCAGCCAATTCACTATGCTCGTATATGTATGGTATTTCAAATAGCTATACAGTTTCTTATCCCTTTCCTTTATGTACGACCAAAGCTCTTTCAGCTCCCTTTTCCTTCTCTTTACTTCATCTTTCCCCGCCGATGTAAACGTCACCGTCAACGTCATCACCACTGCTAAATCGTGTAGCATGTATCTTCTCAATCCCTTCGGGAAAAGCTTTATTTCACTGTACGTATATGCCTCTATCAGCTCTTTCATCACTCGGATTTGCTGTAAATACCTCTTTGTGATATTCTCCGCGCTCACCGATTGCTCCTTTCTTCCGATATAATACCTGTATAGCGGTATTTCCATATAGCTCAGCTTCTCCATATACGGCAGCGGTTTATACGCAAAGATATTATCCACATAAAACGTATGCTCCGGCAATACCGTTTTACTTTCCTTAAGTTTCTCTGTACGATATACGAGCGCATGCATAAGAAGTACAGACGAGGTATGAAAGCGTTTTACCTCTTCCCACGTAAACAAGTCCTTTTTCGGGAAGTTTTTCCGAAAGCTCCTTTCATATCTATCCCCTGTACTCACCTTTTCGTACACGAAATCGGTAATATATACATCGGGAAGCTTTTTCTCGTTTATATCGCGCTTTATCCTGTCCGTCAGCGTTTTCAACGCTTCCTTATCCAACCAATCGTCCGAATCCACCACCTTATAGTACAGCCCCGTCGCCTCCTCCAAGCCTTTATTCACTCCCGAGCCGTGGCCTCCGTTTTCCTTATGCACTACCTTAATTATATCCGGATATTCCCTTTCATATCTATCCCCTATAATTCCCGTATTATCCGTTGACCCGTCGTCTATCAAAATAATCTCGCAGTCGGTTCCCGCACTCAACAGGCTCTCCACGCATCTCGACAGATATTCCTCCGAATTATAGCACGGCACTGCAAACGTTACTAGCTTCATTTCTCCTCGCCCTCGGTCTTTGCTTTCTTCGCTTCGCCTTCCGGAAACACAATCTTGAAAATAGGGAAGAAGATGACCATGGAAATTCCTCCCACTACTACCGTATTGATGACCTGATACAACGCATTCGGCAGATGTTCCGCTGCCAGCGGCAGCCATAAACTATTTAACGCCGTCGTCGCAAACGTGATCAATACCCACGCGATAAAATACCACATGATCTGGAATGGTATATTCCCCTTCGATTTATACGTGATATTCCTTTGCAGAGGAAAATTGATACACTGGGCCAAAAACGAACCTATCCAGAAGGAGATCGTATACCCTAAACCTCCTCCGATAATCACTTCTCCCGCAGCGTTATACGCAGGCGCAAACCCGATTATCGTCCATTTCACTCCCCACGGCAACTCTATCCC
>CAKXBD010000083.1 GCA_934871445.1 uncultured bacterium
TCATAACCGTTCTCCTTTCGTTCAGCCGTTGAGCAATGCGAGTGCGCCCTGCTCATCCGCTTGTTCGGAAAGAATCTGACGGCACAGTGCATGCGCCTTTTCCGTTTCTCCTTTCCCCGCATAGCCAAGCGCAGCGAGATAATTGCAGTACTTGCGGTTACGAGCGCTCAATTCATCTTGATATACTTCAATTTCGGGAAGCGATACTGCAAAATAGTCATAACCCACTTCGTCGAATATATGCCGCTCTCCGAAAGTAACGAGCTGATTGAACGCCTTATTTGCCATATGAGAATTACCCAGCTCGGCAAACGCAAGCCCCGCAAAATAGATGTAATCGGAAGGCTGGTCATGGTAATAGAGGGCTCTATCGGGCGTAAGGCTGCCTTTTGACGCAAGGACAAAGTAATCGCGCGCTTTTTCTGCCTGTCCCATGCCGCGGAAAGCGATACCCATATAATAATACGCTTGATTGTCGGGTACGTTAGGCAGCTTTCCTTCCCCAAGATTTATAGGATACGAGAGAGTACGCTCCAAAAGCTCAATCGCCTCGGAATACTTCTTTTGCCCGATTTTTAGTTTCGCAAGACCAATAAGAGCATACTTGTATTGGGCGCTTACCTTGCCTTCGCCACCCTCCCACGAATGGAAGGTACGCCTTTCGATGCAATCGAGCGCATCGGCGAATCGCCCCGCGCAATTAAGCAGCGATACATATCGCAGATACAGATCGTCTCTGTCTTCTACAACTTTTTTGTTCGTTTCGAGCGCTTGCAGGCGTTCCGCAATACTGAAACCGACCTTGGATTTAAGTTGGTCACATTCGAGCAAAAGCCTGGGATATGCAGGGTCTAACGCACATGCCCGTTCGATTTCCTTCAAAGCGGCTTTTTTATCTTTCGTTTTGTTAAAGTATGCGATGGAAAGATTGCGGTGCGCCATAGCGAAATTAGGCTCAATCCGAACTGTTTTTTCCCATAAAGAAATCGCCTTTGCATATACTTTTTTATCGTAAAACAGATTTCCGAGATAATAATAGGCATTGGGTGCCTCGGGAAGCAGCTCAATCGCATTTTCCAGTACGGCAATTTCCGCAATCTTATTGGGGAAACAATAGTCGGGCGAAAGAGACTGTCCTTTTTTCACATACTCTACCGCCTTCTCTTTCTCTCCTTTTGCCGTGTACGCATACGCTTGCAAATAGTACAGCATAGGGTCAGAATCCTGCGTCGACGCAATCGCAATCGCATCGTCATATAAACCGCAGGAATTATAATCGAACGCAAGTTCAAGCGTATTGAACGCGCTGCCGCGCATTCTCGTTTTCCAAACGGTGAGGTCGCCTTTAACCAAACCGTATTCGTACAAAACATTCATGGCCAAAGGATCAATCGCAAGACTTTCATCAAGAAAGGCGAGGTCTACAATACCCAGCTTTCGGTTCATGGCGGCGATGAATCCGCGCACCTTCATATCGTGCCAGTTACGGACAAGAGCTATGTTCGCAAAGCGAAGCGCTTCCGCATATTCGCCCTTAATTCCTTTAATCTGTGCCAAATGATAGTAGCCCGTACCTCGCGTTTCATCGCTCCACGTCGATTTATAAAATGCGTCGTATGCTTTCTCGTAGCGTCCGAGCGCTTGCAATGCGAGCCCCAAATTATAGTAGCATTCACCACTGTACGGATTGGGCGTTTTCCATGTCTGCTTTTCGATGGCCTTGCGAAAATAAGAAATACTTTCTTCTATCAGTCCTTGTTTATACAGATACAGCCCATAGGTGTTATTCAAACGGATATCCGTAGGATCGCGCCGCAATCCTTCAAGGTAATACTCTTCCGGTTCAAAAGTTGCGTGACGATATTGTTCGAGATGTTCGCCCGCAAGATAGAGTTCCTCACAAGATTTGAGTTCGCTCGGTTTTTTCAACAACTCCGCAGGCTGAGGAATGGGTTTATTTTCTCTCTTATATTCCCGACATTTTACAAGGAGCCTGCCCTTTTGATCCTCAACAGTAACGGTATAGTCCGAATCGGCAAGATTTTCGGGCAACTCCCAGACGAAACATTTATCGGGGGAAAGTTCGCACACATTCTTTTGCATATATCCGCACGCATTTTTAACAGTAACGGTCGCTGTCGAGTACACAGCCGTAGCATATACTTTAATGCACGTGCCGTTTTTGCCGCACTCCACACCTACGGAGGCCTCTTTCGTCGCATTCAGCACGCGGCCGACTCCTTTATACGGCATGAAATACTGTGTAAAAACTTTTTCTTCGTGCGGTTTAAGCCAAGTGAAATCCGGCTGATTGTCCGCATATACCCCCGTCATCAGTTCGATATACGGTCCATCTGAGTCAGTCAGATTCCTATCCCAACTAATACCGAAATCACCGCTTCCCCACGTCCACTGTTTTTTACCCGGAGAAAAATGATGATCCGCAACATGCAACAGCCCCGCTTCAAGTTTTTCATCGTAATTTCCGATAAAATCAAAATCCGAATGCGCCGCCATGTAAGAAGTCGGAACCTTGATGTTTTTATAGCGGGAGATATCTACCCCTTCGGAATAGTCATATTTATAATATTCGCCCGTAGCAACAGGAAAAGTGGAAACGGCGCGCTTTCCGTGGTCCATGACGGCATTGACATCAGGAGGGAATACTGAATATGTATTATCATTTACAGGAACGGCAGGATTCGCCCACCACAGGAACGTCTGCGGAATATCTGTTGGATTGTATAGCTGCCCCGAAATTTCGATATACGCTTTCCCGGGATAGAGACTAATTTTCGCCATACCTTTCGTACCGTACATTTTATCGATTTCGCTGACATACACCGAGCAAGAACCGTCCTTGTGTTCTTCATAATAATAATCTACCGGAGCAAACGTGCTAGGTCTATGGTGTTGAGGCCAATTGAATTCAATGCCGCCCGACACCCAGGGACCGACCAATCCGACGAGAGCGGGTTTAATAACGTGGTTGAAATAGACAAAATCGTATCCGTTTGTTTTGTCATAAGCGCGGTGAATCTTACCGCCGATTTCAGGTAAAATCATTACATAAAGATACTCGTTTTCAAGAATGAGTGCTTTATACTCGGCATCCTCCTTTTCATCGGATATTTTTTCCGTCACAGGAAGCGGATATACCTTTCCCGAACTGCCTTGATAAGCCCGTTTTTCTATAAAAAGCGGACCTTTTTCAGCTACACACGGTTTATAAGTAGGAATAATAACCTTTGTTTCCGTTACTTTAACTTTATCCATAAATTAATACACCTCTCATTAGATTGATTCTATTCTAGCACACAAATATTTTATTTACAATATGGGATATTACAATATGATTGAGAAAATTGCACAAAAAACTTGACTTTATAATACTTTATACCTTATAATAATGATATGGAAAACGAAAATGAAAATGAAAATCTGCCTAAACTTGAAGGCTTTATAGGGGAAAGGATGACCGTTTTTTCCAAAGAAACAATCAATAAATACATTGATAATGTCTTTGTAAAACGATTATACCCGACCGACGTAGGTTACTTTCCGGATGCAAAAAGACATTTTATCAATCGTCCAAAAGGCATAGATGAATATATTTATTTTTACTGCGTTTCCGGAAAAGGAACCGTTGTCATCGACGAAAAATCGTTTATATTAAGCAGCAGAATGGCAATTTGTATTCCTTCGCACAGCGCCCATTCTTATTTTTCTTCCCCTGATGATCCTTGGTCTATTTTATGGGTACATTTTAGCGGAACCGATACGGACTTTTTGCCTCTGAAATATGTCAAACCGACCATGTTTCGTTCCCCGTATTCCTCAAACCGCATGCTTTTTTTGTTCAATCAACTGTTTGATACCGCAGAAAGCCAGCCTTCAACGGAAAATTTTATCTATATGTCCCATACCCTACAAATGATTTTCTCCGAAACATATTATAAAAATGAACTTGATAATAATCTAAACCAACACAACGATTATTTGAACGCCGTCATTAAATATCTGTACGCCAATATTTCTCGTAACCTTACGCTGCAAGAATTATGCGATGAATTTAATCTATCAAAAAGTTATCTCAATACCCTATTCAAAAAAAAGATGCATACGACGCCGATCAATTATTTTATAACCATAAAGATGAAAGAAGCTTGCAGGATGCTTCGGGCGACAAATGATACCATAAAAATCATAGCGGCAAATTTCGGTTATTACGACCCCTATTATTTTTCTTATTTTTTTAAAAAAGTCGTCGGCATTTCACCTTCAGAATATCGAAACTCCAACATGATTTTTTTCTAAAACAGAAATTGAAACAATCAAATTTTTTTGGAATTATTCCGTAAAGATATTTCAAATATGTTCCTTATTTTACTACTTTAATGCAATCAGATTATTGGCTGGCAGATACGATAAGCGAAATAAAATAACAAAATGCAAACTTAACAGTAAGGAACTTTTTCTATTACAATACCTGTACATTTCGTTCCGTCAAATTATCTTCTATATCCTCGCCGAGAAAATTGTGCAATTCGCTGTAAAAATTGATTTTATAACTATTCGCAAAAACTTCCGCCGCAGGATTCTTTATTTCTGCCGATTCAAATTCTCGGTATTCTGTTTCAATCCGCTCGCGGACAAGTTCAATATAACCTTCCAATTCACTTTGTTTTTCGAATAAACCGTTAATCTCTTTCACAATCTCGTTAATGCAATCGGGTTGAAAACCTCGATATACTATGTTCTGTTGCTTTAACATCTCGCCGATTGCATGACCGAGCGCGAGTGTTTCCATCTGCACACGTCCCGCTGACTGATATAAAGAACCGCCTGCAATCCCTGCTTGTTTCCGACAAAGATATTTTTATATGGAATACAGAAAACTGCAGCGCAAAAAACAGTTTTTTATCTGTTCTGATGTTCCGAATTACGCTATCGATACAGTGAATTTGATAAGCGACAATATTGAAACAGATTCGGAAATTATAACCGAAATAATCATAAAAGTGAAATTTTCTTATTGTTTTATATCGAAACAAAGTACATATACCTTTTTCGACGAGGTAATAAACACTCCGTTTAATTCAGGATTGCGTTTTTGAATCATCCCCTAACGATTCCCCATGGTTCGTCTACGATTGAATCAGAACAACTCTGTCTTTCCTCGATTGGCGGGACATACAAATCGCCTGTTCAAAAATTTTCTATTGTTTCTCCCAATTTTCAGACGGTAACAATTGATTTTACCACTTCTCGTTTCCTGCTCGAAAAAGGACAATCAACATTGTTGCACGCAACTCATAGGTACTCATATTCAGGAGCACCTGCAGGAAATATTGAGTCCAATCTTTTTGTTTCCCCTGCCCCATTGTCGTTATATCCTTATACTTCCGTGAATATATTACCGATTTGATTAATTGTTATTTTCGCCTCTTTTCTGTTTAATCCCGCTAAAAACGATAGAAAAAGAGTCGAATCAATTCTGTCTCTAATATTCCTATCATTTTCTTATACATACATTACTGCAGCTTGTACTTTCTCTCTCAATTCGACAGTTCAAAACCTGTTTTTTTTCTATAAAATACAAATTCATAGCCATAAAGTTCTATCGTTTATCCACTTTCAAAAAACACCTGTTTTTGTCCATTAAACAGCAAAACCCTCGAAAAATGTTAATTCTTCGGGGGGGTATTACTGTAGCCTTTTCGTTCTGCAATCATGGCAGGGTAACTTGCTTCGAATCTACGAATGACGAAGTCAAATCCTTGCTGTATTCCATTTTTATCTTTTTGAAAAATATTTAATTCCCAAGAAAATGTTTGAACAGATTTCAGATACTCTACTTTTACCACAAAAGGAATACTTTAACTTTTTCATTATTTTCCGATGATACAAATTCTTATTCTAACATTTTACGATTTGCGTTTCCTTTTATAACTCTTTCATGTTTATACCTTGCTTCATGAGAATATTGTCAAGAAGAACTGCATAATCCCGTTCATAACATTTTTTAAGCTCATCTGGTCTCTATAAGCCACGAAAATAAGTATCGCCACAAATTCTTTCGAGTTACGAAAATACACATAGGAAAGACTAAAAGAAACCGAGTGAAGATAAAATTTCCTCACATGGTATAAGAGTTTCAAATATTCCGTTTTCCTCACCCATGTTTTGTAATTTTATAAATTTTAAGAACACATCAAACTTTCTTTCAAGCAAAAATAACGCCAGTTCTCCAATTCTTTCGGTTCGATACGCTTCCGACTTAGGTCATCAAGAAAAGCCTTTATTTATAAGGCATACAGAAGGGATTGCCCCAATTAAAATTTGCCTTTTTCTTCTAAACAGAGAACTCCTTCCGATACAAGTCGGAAGGAGTTTTTTGGTAGCTCTATATCGAATTAATATTATGCCGATTATTTTGTTTTTTTAAGACCTCCTAATCCTATGTTCTATTTCCAATTTTTCAATCAAAAAAAAATCGTTGAGAAAAATCTCAACGATTTTCTATTCCGCGCCCTCACTCATCTCCAAAAAAGGCTTTACCTACCAATAAAGTTGTATCCCGTTAGAAATAAGAAATTCTTGAAAAATTTTCAGTTTGTTTTTATCGTTTCGAATTTCACGCGGCGATAAGCCATAATCCAGTGAATAGGCAGCCAATAATCCCGCAGCTTCCCCTATATTCCATTCTGTGGGATGTAAGCGGAAACAACCGTTCGTCAAATGTGTGGTCCCTATATTTTTACAGGCGGGAAGAAGATTTTTCATTCTGACAGGAATAAACGCTCCGAGGGGAATGGTAAACGGCTTGCTCGGCTTATAAAAGAAAGAATGCGTGACAGTCGTGATATGCAAATCAATGGGATAGCTCCCCACACCTACACTGTCGAAAAAGGCAGGATTTCCCTCCGGAGATATCTCGTTTTCCCGAACGGTAAAATCTGCTTTAATGCGCCTGCTTTCACGGACATAATAGCTTTTTGTCAAGCCGTTTTCCGTACCGACGATTTCTCCGTCGGGGCAGAAAAACGGATATCCTCTGCCCCCTTCCCGCGGAGCTTCGGTCTGTAACCAATAAAAAAACGAAAGCGTAAGCTGTCGAGCGGCTTCCTTGTTTTCTGCGTCATTTTTACTATCGAAAGTATTTCCCATAAAATAGTCGTTTTGCGGCCAATTCAAAAGCGTTACGTCATACGGCTCGTATTTGTCCTTAAAATGTGCGGCGCAAACGATGCGTCGATAAGTAAATAATCCAAATAATCGCTTTCCTGCCTCGTCCGTTTCCCCGTCATACATACCAAAGCGCTTTGCCTTTCCCGTAGCCGAATCGGGACCGTACATACTCAAAACGGGATATTTGTCGTATGGCTGAATAAGCCTTTTGAAATACTCGTACTCCTGCGGCCTTTCGATGACGAAATCCCCCTTTCGCCTGTCCGTAAACGCCAAAGTCCAGGTTACAGGTTGTCTATCCGAAGAATTTGCCAAACGAGCAGCAGACGGCTCGCCCGTCTCCTCGCGGCTTTCCGCTCCGGAGGTATATTCGCAGCCGCTTTCATAAATTAATTCGCCTTCGTCCGATCCGTCCAAATAATATTTTCCCGTCACGTGATATTCTTCTTCTGGACAGACGATATAAAGAGCTCGGATTTCGTCCCCGCAGACCTCCGCTCGTTTCAAAAGGCTGGAATAAAAAACCTTCAACGTACCCGAAGCGAGAAACGGTTCTAACATTTCCATGAGCAATTTCAAGGCCAATTTAGGAGGATGAGCTAACCTGCTCACCGTAGAGCCACCCGGACAAAAATAGTCCTTGTTTTTTAATGAGTCGATAATGTATGGATGCGAGCGATAATGTTCACGCACTTTATTTCTGTATGCCCGATAGGAGGCAGTACATCCCGTCTCCTCAATGAACTTGTGTTCGTCGGGAGGCACGGCCTGAACGGTCAGCTGTCCCCCAAGCCAATCGGATTCAGCAAATAAAAAAGTACGTCTTCCCGTTTTCGCGGCAGAATAAGCCGCGAGAGTCCCGCCCAAGCTCCCGCCGTAGATGATGACGTCCGCCGATAATTCTTTCATAAATTTGCCCCCAAATAATATGCGCCCAACATTCCCGCAGCATTTCCGGCTTTTGCCCGACGCAAGTCAAATCCGCAAGCGCAAAATTTCTCAAAAAAATTCCCCATTCCGTCCGTAACTCCGCCGCCTAAAATACAGATATCGAACGGGCTGATTTTCTGAATTTTTTCCAAAAGTATTTTTAGCCGTTCCGTGAGTTCCCCGCATAGAGCCAAAGCCCTTGGATTTCCCTTTTCCGCGGCCGAAAACAAATTGTCCTTTGGAATCCCTCGTTCCTCAGCCTGTCGATTAATGGTTCGGCCGGAGAGATATTGTTCCGCACAGCCTCTTTTACCGCAGTTGCAGGGTAAACCACTCTCCTCGATGACGATATGCCCAAATAGAGCATAATTATTTTTTTCATCGGCTTTCAGCCGCCCGTTTACGGCATAAGCCCCGCCTATGCCCGAACCGAGCGTCAGCATAACGACCTTTTTTGTCCTATACTCCTCTGTGAGCAGAAGTTCCCCGAGCAGCGCGGCATGACCGTCATTAATTGCTATACAGGGCAAGCCGTAATGCTGTCTTACCCAAGTATATAAATTAAAGCCTGTATATTCGGGTAAATTGTCGGTGGCATAGACCACTATGCCGGAATGGGTATCTATCCGGCCGGCAGAGGAGATACATAGAGCAGAAACGCAGGATAAATCGAATTTTTGTATAGCGCGGGACAGAGACTCGACGATTCCTTCCAGCCCGTGCGAGGTATCCGTAGGAGTGACGGCCGTCCGCAGGAGACGGCCGTCCTCAATAATTCCGCTCTTGATATTCGTTGCCCCAATATCGACGCAAAGTTTCATAGAAAAACTCTCCTTATCCTTTCACGCTGCCCACCGTGAGCCCGCGGACGAAAAATTTCTGAACGAAGGGATACGCGCAGACGATAGGAAAAATACTGACGATAATCATAGCGGCTTCGATATATGTCTTTTGGTGGTAGAGCTGCTGATCACCGAGAATATCCGGCACGGAATTAATTTTATTGAGAATGAACATAGAAAGCGGATAATAATTTTCCGCGTTTATGAGGTATAAAAGCGCATTGAAGTAGTTGTTCCAGTAAGTCACCGCCGTAAACAGAGCCACGCTGGAAATCGCGGGCAGCAATACGGGCATGAGTATTCCCGCCAAAATACGCGCATTTCCCGCACCGTCGATACGAGCGGACTCCTCTAACTCCGCGGGGACTCCCTCCAAGGCATTTTTTAATAAAATGAGGTTGTAAACTTGAACGAGGGAGGGCAAAACGAGAGCGAACGGAGTATTGAGTAAGCCCAAAATTTTCATAACGAA
>CAKXBD010000084.1 GCA_934871445.1 uncultured bacterium
TTGACGGCCGGAGCGACGGAATATGCAGCATTTGAAGGAGAAATAAGTCCGGGGCCGTTGGTATTCGCGGAAGCGTTCGCGGCGGAGGTAGACGGGGGAGGATTAATAACGGGCTCGTATAATGGGGAATACGATATAGATAACTATGAACACTATATCGAGGCATGCATGTCGGTGGAAACAATAATGTATGTAAAAGTGGAATATAAAGGAATATATTCAAGTTATACGGAAGAAATAGAAGTGCGAGCAGAAGAAGGGTTATTTACGATCCCGACGCGGGAAATAAGTTTAGATAAAACAAATATAGCGTTTTGAGAGGAAAGAAACAGGCAAAGGAGGCCGAGGGAATGAGTAAAAGTAAGAGTAAAGCGAAAACGGCCGTAACGGTGATATTAGTGATAATCTTGCTGATACTATCGCTCGGCCTTTTGGCACGATTTACGAACGTATTCGGGAATAAAATTGCAGTCACGTATAACGGAACAAAAATCACGAAAGATTTTGAAGGACTAAAAATAGAAAGCGGAACGGAAATCGAAGTAAAAGCGCCGGGAGAATACGAGGTAAAAATCTATGCGGAAGGAAGCGCGGAGAGCGATTTTTCTTTCACGGTAGACGGCGAAGAATACAGCTGGGTGGAAGATATAGCGGGAGCGAACGGCGGGCAAGGCGAAGATTTTACGGAAGTATTCGAGATCGAGAAAACGGAGAAAGGCTTCACTATTTCGGGCGGAATCCAAAAAGCATTAAAAGACATCTGGCCGGGGAAAGAAATCGAACTGCCGAAAGAGATCCCGGAGGGAGACAAATTCCGAATGGAAATTACAAGCGGAAACAAGACGCTGAAAATCGGATTTTGGCTCCCCGAGGAAATGGAAATGCCGCCGAGCGGCGGAGACGTGGAAAAGGTAGAGATTTGGCCGGGAGAAATCATTTTCTGAACATAAGGAGACAAAAGGCATGACGGCGATACATAAAAAGAGACTGACAATCATAGCAATTTTAACAGCCTGCGCGATATTCGTGATCGGGCTTTTCTTCGTGTTCAGAGGTGAGAGAAAACCGGAAACGGCGAAAGCGGAAGAAGCGCAATCTGGGGAATTGACAGAATCGAGCGAACTTTCATTTTTGTCGGATAGTAATACGTTTGAAATCTCCGCCCAACCGCAGCTGTCATCGAGCGACGGACTTTCGTTTACGGTAAAAATCCCGGAAAACTATCTGGAACTGTTAAACCGTGGGAATCAAATAGTCGATACGCACAATATAGGGGTAGGGATTATTTCGTATACGTATGAAGATTATTTTCTGATGCTGAATTGGACGAGCGACTTGAACGACTACGGAAGCGCGGACATAAATATGAACGGCTATATGGGCCATAAGAATCCGGCGGAGTGTATAGAGCCGTATCAAAACGCAGTAGAAAAGCTCCCCGAGGAGATATTGAAAAACGGGATAGGAAAAATAACGCTGTCGGTGCCGACGAATACAAATCAGACATATTATTTCTATTTGACATTGGTAAAAGTGCGTTTAGAAAAGATACGGTATGTCACGCATGAGACGTCGGGAGAATTAGAAATAACGCCGGAAGCGTATTCGACAAACTATTACGAAAATTCTGTCAAAAACATAGCGATAGAGATGTTGGAAAGCGAAACCGACCTAAGCGAGAGTGAGCGGGAGTGGCTGCAAGAGGTAGCGGGAATCAAGCCGGATACAGAAGAAATTTCAGTGACGCTGAAATATAAAGCAGCGGAAGGGTATGCAGACATAAAAGAACAGAGATATACGTTCAGCGTCAAAAGTACGTGGGCACAGAATAAAACGCTGGTGCTGTCGGCGTTATATGACTTGACGCCATATAAGAACATAGCGGACTTGAATGTAGTCTACACAGCGGACTATTGGCAGGACGGATATGTGTATAAGACGCAAGAGCGAATTATTTTGCAGGCGCGGGACTTTGAGTACACATATAACGAAGGAAGCCAAACGGGAACGCTGGAAGTCATATACAACGATTTTCAATACAAGGATTTATCCTTGCGAATCACAAACAACGACCCCGCAAACAATCTGACGCTGGACTATTACACGGCGGATGCGGTGGTAGGTGAGACGACCACGACATTGACATATAATTTCGCGGACATCGAGGAACAATTACATAATTCCTGTAATTGGCTGTTTGATTTCGGGAAAGACAATATCCAAATCACGGGCACGGCGGAAGGAGTGACGACGAAGCTGACGGATTCGGCGCTTATCGTGACGTTTGCGAACGACAAAGAAAAGGAGCTTGTCAATCTATCCTTAATCGGCGTTGCGGAGATTATCGAAGATATAGAATATACGCTGACATACGAATACGCAAAATTGTTGCTGTCTGGGACGGAAATCATAGAGACGGTGAAAACGTCGGCGCCAATTACGAAACTGTATTCTGAAATCGTGACCTGCAATTTCACGAATTTCATGACGGACTACGGGGAGATAGTAAACGAAGCAATAACTCCCGATTTCCTTGGCGGAGCGGAGTATTATATTCCGGTATCGATCCAAAAGGAATACAGTGCGTATGACGCAGAAACGCATACCTGTAAAATCACGGTGGAGTATTCGTATAACACGCTGTTCGGAATTACGAATAACTATGACGACGGAATTATCTTCAAAGCGTTGAATCATAGCAGCTTAAACTATACAGGCGCGGATTTTGTGGACAGTATCCCGGACGGGTACAGAGTGGAAAGTCTTGCGACGGAAACGGAGTATAAAGACCAACTGACGATTACGAACGCGGAAAATTATATTGATACGCGGGTACAGGTGAAAACGAGCACGACGGCGAAAGAGGTTTTGCCGATCGTCATCAATTATACGGACAGCTGGAATCTGACAATCAATTATCTTGAAAACTACGCAGACCAAAGGATCCAGAACGGAGAGAAAGACGCAAAGCCGTGTTTCGCAGAAAAGAAAGTATTTTCGGGATCGATCAAGGTCAAAGATTACGCGGACATTTACAATCTTTCCGCGGAGGACGTGAAAGAAATCTTGGGACTTGAAAGTCTGGAAATCCTTGGGCTTGCGACGGTGGAGGACATAGCAGTAAAGTTTGACGGAGTATCGACGTATACGGTAGATTTATCGTATTCGCATGCGGCGCTAAAACAAATCGACTATGACGGGAACATGATAGAAATCAAAATCCCGCTGACGAGCTATGCGGAATGGTGCGAGCAATACGGGCAGGATTGGTCGATATTATTCCTGAACACGCCGGAGCGGAAATATTTCAAGTATTCCAACGACGTGGCGCGAGAAAATCTTTACGGCTTTTTCTCAGTAGCGGTATTCAAGGAACAGGTGTCCGACCTTAATTATTGGTTTAAGAACAACACGGGCGACGGATGCATGACGATCTTTGAAGGGAAAGAAGTAAGCGGCGCGGGTGTGTATAAATTTTTCGACAATATGACGGATAAAGGGATCCTGATGTCGGCGCTGGGATATATAGGAATGTCGTTTTGTGAAATCGTGGACGACGACAATGCGATGTATTATAGTTACTTTTTCTATCTTGACGGAACGAGCGACGACGCATATCTTGCGACGAACGGAGCAGATAATTCGGGAGACACGGGCTCGGCAATCGGAAATGCATGGGACGATTTCACGGATTGGGTCGGAGAGACGTGGGACAAGCTGACCGGCTCGGCTGTGATGAAGTGGATCAAGATTGCGTTGGGGATCGCGTTGGTGGTATTGGCTGTCGTGGCGCTTATAGCGGGCGTGTATAAGCTCCTGACATGGTCGGGAGTAATAAAGCCGAAGAAAAAGACAAGCGGAAGCACGGCGAAGAAGAAAACGACGTCCACAAAGAAAAAGAGTACAGGAACAAAGAAATGAGCAAACAAAAGAAGAACACAAAAAAGCCCGCCGCAAGTAAAGCGGCGGGTAAGAAAAAATCCGTAAAAGCAAAAACGAAAAAAGAAAAAATCGCGCTGCTGGAACGAATGATCGCGGCGTTGCAAAATCGCTTGAAAAAATTAAAGCGGGATAACAGTCCGGCAAGAAATGAGTTTCGATATAACATAGACGAACAACACATGAATTTCTTGTTTTGGGCAGATGATAACGACTATCGTTCTCTTGGGCTTACGCATGAAGAAAAAACTTTCGGAAAGAAGAATATGCCGTTAAAACAAAATCCAAAGAAAGGCGATCCGGAGAAATCTTTTATCCGCAACGGGGTTATTGAAGGGGAGCGCCATTCATACAGTCGGAAAACAGCAAAAAATTATAAAAAGTTTCAAGGAGAGGATCTTGCAAATGTAAAAAGTAAGATCCGCAAATATAAGCGTGAAAAACGGCTTAAAAGGACAAAAAAAGATTGAGCAGGCCCTGCGGTCTACGATCCGCCAACGAACAAAGTAATGCCAGCTCAATCTGTCCAATCTTTCGATTGTACTATCATTATACCCAAAAAACCAAAAAAAGTCAATAGGTTGAGACGAAAAATGTTGAAAATCCTGAAATTTATCATAAAACTTGTCATTCTGGTTGTGTTGCTGGGTTTGTTACTGCATTTTCTTGGGATAGACGTGAAGAGCCTGATTGCGCAAAGGTAGGGCAGGGAGATGAAGCAGAAACGGAAAGAAAAGCTAATTTTGGGTTTACGGATCCTATTGATGATTTTAATTATCGTGATAGTAATCTATGTGCTCTATACGTGGCGGGAGGTGTTTTGAATGGACGCAGGTGGGAAGGCGAAGGGGAAAATCAAATACATCCTTTTAAGCGTGATACTGTTAATTATATCTTTACTGTATGCAGTATTGTATTTCCGCGGGGTAGCGTTGCGCATGTGGCAATCGATGAAAGATCTGGGGCTTTCGGCCGCGTACTATGTGACGGAGTTGTTTTTAGGCGAATGGCTCTCTGGAACGATTACGCCGACGGTGCAGAATATACCTTCGGGAGTAACGGAAGTTTTACCGAGCGAATATGCAGGGTTTAAGGAAAAGTTCATCGAATTTTTGAGACTGCTAATCGCGAAAGAGAACCTGCAAGGTTTTTTCGGCGGGATCGCGGGAACGCTAAAACCATTATTACAAATATTGATTCTGTTAATCCTGCCAATGCTGTGCGTCATCGTATTGAAGCTCATAAGAAAGCCGAAAATCGACAACAACCACGGTGGCATGACGAAGCCGTTTCAGGTGTGGGTGAAATTCGAGGATAAAGTCATTTTCCCGATATTCAATTTTTTTAAGGGATATTTGTCCTGGCTAAATGAGCGGCGAACAATCGTGTTGCTATTGGTGCTGGTTTGGGCGTATAACCTGAACGCGCTCACGATCCTGATCGAAGTGTTTGCGTATTTGTTTTATTTTTCCGCGTCGGGCGGGGATTGGAAAATTTACACGCAGGTTGCAAAATTAGCGATCGACTTAACGCCGGCGCTGACGTTCCTTCCAAAATTCATCTGGGTGATTGTGGCATATCTGATATTCAACCATATCCGCCGCAAGATCGGGTTTGTGTACTTAGACGAAAAGGAAGCCCACAATCAGGGATTTTTAGAAAATTACCCTGGGAATTTAGTGATAGAAGGAAAACCTCGTGTGGGCAAGACGCTGGTGAACGCGGACATGAATTTGTCGCAAAATATAATCTTCCGAGAGAAAGCGCATGAAAAAATGTTCGAGCGGCGCATGGAGTTCCCGTATTTCAAGTGGGATGTGTTGGAACAGACCTTGAAAAACTTTCGGAAGAATATCGGTAATTTCAATCTTCCGAAGTTGCGTGGTTTCCTTGCGAAAATGCGGGAACATTATGAGGGTCGAGCGGTCTTAAAGCCGGAGGAACAGGAGAAGTTTTTGACAAGCGTACAAAAGCTCGGATATATCGGGAAAGATTTTATTTTCGATTACGATGTCTTGCGTTATGGCGTGGAATATGACGACAATCTGCGGATAGTGAGTATCTGGGACACGGTGAAGAAGTACGCGGAGGAATACTATATCTATACCTGCCCGACGCCGTTGAATATCGGAAATTTCTCGACACGAGAGGATATAGATTGGATTGACTACGGAAATCATCCGCTGTTGGTGTGGGACTTTTTCCGAAGCAGTCCGCGGGAATCGTTCGCACGCAGCAAATACAGTCATAACCTGATTTTTGACGCGCTGCGCCTGGGTAAGAAAATAGATCCGGAGGAGCCGTATCAAAACGCCTTAGAGATCGGGTGCATCGGAATCACGGAAGCGGGAAAAGAGTTCGGGAATCAGAACACGAATCAGGGAATAGAAGCGAAGGCAAAGACTGCGAACGTAAAGAACGACCTATTGACGACGGACATGAAAATGCACTCGCACGGCGCGACGATAGATTATTATACCTATTTCCGGATCATCATGGACGAACAAAGGGCCGCGTCGATTATGGCGGATATAACGGAATTAGGGCAGGTGATAACGTTGCGCGCGAAAAGCCGCCCGAAAATTGTGATGCCTGGATTTGCGATAGAGGAAGGGTTGTATTTATGGGCGACGGAGAAATACCGGACATACAGCGAAACGTATATGAACCAGCACGGCGGGATGAGTTTAAGGCTGTATCTATTGACGCGGCTGTACGTGCTGATCTATAACCACTATACGCGGGTGTTCAATACATTTTCACAGTATAAGCTGAAATTGCGGATCAAGGATTGCTCGGCGGGACAAACGGACTCGGAAGGGGAAGAAGATATATATTATATCAGCCGGAAAAAGACGTGCTCGGATCGTTACGATACGACGAGTTTCGGGGCGTACTATGACGAAAAGTGGCAACATTCGGAGGTAGGCGGGATTTCGCAAATGCCGCAGTTCAGTACAATCCGTCCGACAATCGGGGAATTAAGACGCCAGGGCAGTTATAACGTGCGGCGTCTGGATCGTATGTTCTATGGAATAGACGAGGCGGAAGAAACGGAGGAAGAAATCCCGAAGCGGAAAAAAAGAAAACAGAATAAACAAGCGGGTCAGGAATAAAGCGAATAAACCAAATTCGCGCCGCCGGGTCACGATGAGCCGGGAATAACTCCGCGGAGCCGAAGCAGCGGAGACACATGCTTATTCAGCGGCGCCGAAGGCGCAAAGAGAGAAGCAGCCGCAAAGCGGCAGGGGGAAAGCAAAAAAGAAAAGGACGGCGTTGCCCGTAAAGTGTCAAGCCCGAAAAAGCGACGGGGGAAAGAGCCGCGGTGTAGGATAAACGGAGCGCAAGTGAGAACGGGGAAAGCGTGGGATCGGAAGTCCGGGAACGGAAAAATGGATGCGGGGGTGAGAGCGGCAATGCCGCCCACCCGCGCCGAAGCCGAGCCGGAAGCCGAACCGCGCCCCGACCACGCGCCCGAGGGAAACCCGCGGCACGTCCCCCGCGCGACGGGCATGACATAGGGCAACGCAATCGGGGGCAGAGAGGTAAGCGACGGAGGCGTTAAAATCAAGCCGCGGCGCGCCGTATCTCATTCCCGACAACGGAGTGGCGCGAAGCGTCCCGACGTTGGAGGGCGACCCTCGCCACCGGGACAAAATCGAGGAAAAAATTATGACAAGGGCATTGAGAATTGAAAATTTGACAGAGCTGGATAAAACATCGGCGCAGATATTGAGAGTTATATCTCTGCATCTGGGCGAGGATTCGGCTGCCTTTGTCGATTATAAACTGATAGCCAGATCCCTGAACATAGACCGAGATACGGTGCGCAGCGCCGTCAACCGCATGATTAAAAACGGGGTCTTGAAGAAAAAGGACGGGAAACTGTCGATCCAGAACGCCGTTCTGGTAAAGTAGGGGGAAGGAAATGAAAATAATCGCATCTTGGAGTGGAGGAAAGGATAGTACAGCGGCAATCATAACGTATTTATCCCAAGGCGGGAAGATAGACGAGGCAGTTTATTGCCGGGTAATGTTCAATGATACTATATCGGCGGAATATCCAGAACATGAGGAATTTATTTACTGTACGGCGATTCCAAAATTGGAGAGCTGGGGTATTCCTGTAAAAATAGTACAAGCCAAAACAAATTATGTCGGACAGTTTATGACAATATTTCAATCGGGAAAACGGGAAGGAGAAATTTATGGCTTTCCGTTCCGTCGAGGGCCGTGGTGTAATAGTCAATTAAAAGTGCGGCCGTTAGAGAAATATTTTCAAAGCATAGGAGAATATCAGAATATTGTCGGGATAGCCTACGATGAAGGAGCACGAGCGGCAAAAAAGACGGTAGCCGGCAAGCTCCTGCCGTTGGTGGATTATAAAATTTTAGAAGCGGACACATTTGAAATATGCCGTAAGGAAGGTTTGTTATCGCCAGCGTATGAGTTTACTACCCGACTTGGCTGCTGGTTTTGTCATAACCAAAGAGTGGGGCAGTTGAAACGGTTATATAAATACCACCCGGATTTATGGGGTGAATTAGAAAAATTGCAAGAATTATCATCAATATCCTTTCGCCCAGATTATTCGTTAGGATATTATGCAAAGCGTTTTGCGCGCGAGCTTCGGACAGAACCGGAATATGATTTAATTCAAATTTGGAAGGAGAACGGAGTTGAAAGCAATATTAAAATACCCGGGAGGGAAATGGCGGATCGCGGATTGGATTATCAAACATTTTCCGCCGAGCTATAAAGTATATTTAGAACCGTTTTTCGGCTCGGGAGCGGTATTTTTCACAAAGCCGAAAAGTATGCTTGAAACGGTCAATGATTTGGACGGGAATATTGTAAATTTGTTTCGAGTGTGCCGGGAACACACCAAGGAATTGATTCGCGGCATAGAATTGACGCCGTTTTCGCGGGAAGAATATATAACATGTTCAGAGGAGACGGAGGAGCCGATAGAGCGAGCGCGGCGGACGTTAGTCAGATATTGGCAGTCGTTCGGGACGTCAAATTCGAGCAAAAGGAGCTGGAAAAACAGTCAGGCAGAGAATAGCCCGAATTGTCCGCGACAATGGAAACAACTGCCTGAAATTCTACAAAATATCTGCGGCCGACTGAAAGAGGCGCAGATAGAAAATTATGACGCAATGGAACTTATCCGGAGGTATAATAGTCCCGAAACGCTGATATATTGCGACCCGCCGTATAATCAGGAAATCCGAAAGAAAAAAATATATAAATGTGAACTTGATGACGCGGGACAAATACGGCTCCTGCAAGTGTTAAAAGAGTCGAAGGCAAAAATAATTTTGTCCGGGTACGATAACGAGCTGTATAATAC
>CAKXBD010000085.1 GCA_934871445.1 uncultured bacterium
CTCCTGCCCGTTATGGCAAAATATCAGGTGGATATGATGCTCCAAGGGCACGACCACGTGTATGTACGCTCGAAACCGTATCTGTACGGCAGGAACGGCGACGGGTATTATAACGGCCGTACGCCGAATATGGAAGAAACTCTCGTTACGGAAATCATTGACGGAAAAGAAATCACTTACAGCGTCGAACCTTCCGGTACCTTTTACGTCACTGCAAACTATGCGGGGAGAAAATCTTATGCCCCCGTCGATTACGATAAGACGTTGATTTATCCTGCCATCAATCCCTATAATGGGAAGTCAATGAGTATCGAAATCAAGCAGCAGATGTTTACTTCTATTCGAATCGAGGGAAATTCTCTGCAATATAACGCCTACACTTTCGACGGGGAAAACGCCGAGGTATACGATACATACAATATCAAGAAAAATACATTCCTTCCCGTAGAAGAAATGTTGGCTTCCGCGCCCGACGCGGCAGACGTTACCGTGTTCGATACGCCCGTAATCAGTTCGGCACTCGAAGAATACTGCGCTCTCGTCCCGAAAGCGCAGTCGGCGCTCAAAGACGAATCTAAAAGCAAGATAGAGGGATATTCCGCTTTGCCTTTGGACGATTACGAAAAGGCGTATCCCGTGGCGATGGCTATCGAAAATAGCGGCAGGGTAGAAGCTACTGCGGAATTTTCAAAAAAATTAAAAGAATTAAAGGCATTATATGCCGATTTGAATGAACAACAGCAGGCCTTGGTGGAAAATTATGGGAAAATAGCGGAAATGGAAGCAGAAATGCTGGATATTCATGCTGCTTCCGCCGTAACGGAAATGATTCGCCGCTATAAAGAGGGGATGGACGGATTGACGATCGAAGAAGTAAGACTCGCCTATAATGCGCTCGACGAAAATCAAAAGCGTTTGGTCGAGGAAACAGATGGACTCGATTTGTCTTTTACTCCTTCGGATTCTCCATCTTCTTCCTGTAACGGAAGTATGACGGGGGGTATTTCCTGCATGGCGATTTGTTCTGTTGTGTTCGCGGGGACATGGATAAGGAGGAAAAAGAAAATATGAGACGGAGTCGCATATCGAACAGATGTAAAAGGGTTGCCGGCATCTTTTTAACGGGAATTTTTGTGCTTTGCCTCCTTTTGCCGGTACAGGGGGCGGAAATTTCCGGCGTGGCGGCAGAGAGGGCGACAGGGACGGAGGAGATGCTTATAAGGGGAAAGGAAATATTTTCCGCGGCAGGTGCGGAGAGCATTGTCCCGACGGGCGAAACCTTTTTGCCTGATTGGACGGTAAACGAAAGGTCGGGGATTGTATTAACGGACGTTCGGGAAGGCGGCGTCGGGACAGTTTCTTATTATACGGTGCCCAAAGAGGACGGGTCGTCGGCATATCCTTACGGACATCCCGACGGACCTGTATATAATTCGGTACGGATTCCCTGCACGGGCTACGATTTTGCCGACAACCGCGTGAGTATCAAATACGAGTCAAATTTCCCCGTCGGAGGGCAAAATATCACCGTATATGCCTCTTTATCTGACGACGTGGGCTCGGATGGGAGCGATTTATCCGCCGAAGACGAGCTTATCGGTTGGTTTGAAAATTGGAACGTCACTTCGGGCCAGACAAAAGATGGATATAAATATGTGACGATCGACCAAGCCAATTATACGGATTTTCGCACTATTGAGGGAATTGTGCTGCAATTCAATTACGAAGGGAATGTCACGGAACAAAAGACAATGCGCATACTCGGTATTGATTTTCATTCGGAAGGGGAAAAACCCGTATTCGTCACCGATCCGAAGCCCTTTTCCGTATCCGAGCCCGTCGCGGAGGGCTGTACTTTGAGTCGGACACCCGAAGGCTGGAAAGCGGAAATTTCAGAGAAGGGGACGCTCGTCTATGAGCTGGAAAATTGGAATTCTTCTCTCTTTGACAGATTAGCGGTGGATTTGCAGGCCTTCGACGGCGCACAGGTGACCCCCGTTCTAGACGGGGAGCGCCTCGACCCGATTTCTCTTTCCTCTTCGCGGCGCAGATTGGAAATACCCGTTTCGGCGGATACCGTCGGAAAACTGAGTCTGGAATTTTCGGGAATGGGCAAAGTTGTCGTTTATTCCGTGACGGCGACTACTGCTCCGAGAGTTACGAATTGGTCGACGTCGAATGGCTCTTATTTCGACGAAATGGAGAGTATTTCCGATTCCGTATATCAAATGCGTTATGTGCGTAATTCTACGGCAGGCTATCCGAAGATCATTGTTTCGGTGGAGAATTGGCAGGAGGATTACGATATTATCTGCGTGGATATTCATGTTTTGTCGGGAAAGGTTCTGACGGGAATTCTCCTTTCAGATCAAAATTATCTCATGACGCACTGGAACGCGGACAACATAATCGGAGAGGGAAAGCATGAATTTACTTTTTATTATCCCTTGGAAATCGATCCCGAATGGGACGGTTCTCAATTAACACTGTATATCAATCCCAATTCCGTTTCGGCAGAAGGGTATACATACGACGCCGAATTTGAAATTGGAATCAGTTTTATGAAATCCGAAGCCCTGCCGGAGGCGGAAATTTCTGTCGAGCGGGAATATTATGAATATGATTACGACGGTTTGCCGAAGTCTGTGTCTGTCTCCGTCCTTCCCGAAGGAACGCCCTGTAAAACGACGTATATCAAGGATAACCACAGTTCCGAACAACCACCTTCCGACGCGGGAGAATACGTCGTGCGCTTCGAAGTAGACGGCACACGGGAGCTCCGCCGAACGGTTAAAGAAGTGAAGCTCGTCATTCGCGCCGTCGCGCAGAAAGCGCCCTCCGCAGGGGAGTGGAGCTTCGATTTCGGAGCGGGAGTTCTCTTATTGAACGATGGGCTGGAAGCCAGCTATTCTTCTTCCTTTGACTCTCTTATCTTTTCGGGAGAAAGCGTGACTCCCGGAGCTACGCTGTATATCCGCCGCGCGGCGAGCGGCGGTAACCTCGCCTCAGAGGCTGTGACGGTCTCTGTTCCCTCTAAGCCCGTCGATAAGCCCGAAATTTCTCTCATAAAATGTACGAAAACTTCGATTGTCGTCGAGGCCGGCGAAGGCGTGGAATATCGTCTGATTACGGGCTCCTCCGTTGGCGAATGGAAGGACGAGGGGAATTTCGTTGGCTTGAAAGCCGATACGCTCTATCGCGTCGAGGCGCGCGTCAAGGCGACCGCGTTCTCCTTTGCAGGCGATACCGCAACGCTCGCCGTCCGAACTCTGCTTTCCAACGAGCCGCAAAGCTCGGCCTCCGAAAGCGCGTCGGATTCCTCCGCTTCGGGCTGCGGCAGTTCCGTCTTTTCGGCGCTCGCTTTCCTCCCTTTGTTCTTCCTTGCCTCGGTAATCGTGGTCAAAAAATCTTTATAATAAATATGTTTAGTAAACAATTATAAAGAATGATAAATAAATTTGATAAATTTTTTAGTATACTATTGACAAACCTATTTTTCTGTGATATAATTCAAATAAACAGATAAAAATAAATATATTTGTTTAGTAAACGAGGTGCGATAATGAAACAATTCACAGTCGCCATAGCAGGATTGGGCGGGCGAGGATACCATACATATGCGCAATATCAGCACTTGCATCCCGAGCGTATGAAAATCGTGGCGCTGGCAGATATCGATGCGGAGAAACTGCGACTTTGCGGAGAAGAATTTTCCGTCCCCGAGGCGAACAGATACAATAGCGCGGAGGAGATGCTGAAAGAAGAAAAGCTGGCGGACGTCATGATTATCGCTACGCAGGACAATCAGCATAAGGCGCATGCGATTGCCGCTTTGGAAAGGGGATACGATCTACTTTTGGAAAAGCCGGTTGCTATGACGCCGGAGGATTGTATGGAAATCGAACGGAGCGCCTTAGAAATGGAGCGGCTTGTCGTCGTGTGTCATGTGCTTCGTTATACGGCGTTTTTCAGGCAGGTCAAGGCGCTTATCGACGCGGGGCGTATCGGAAAGGTCGTTTCTTTACAGGCGACGGAAAACGTATGCTATTGGCATCAGGCACATTCGTTCGTCCGCGGGAATTGGCGCAGCGATTTGATGGAAACCCCGATGATTGTTCAAAAATGCTGTCATGATTTCGATATGATTTCTTGGCTGATCGGGCGTTCCTGTGTTTCGGTGTCGAGCTATGGGTCCCTGTCGTATTTCAACAAAAAGAATGCTCCGACTTCTAGCGCCGAACGTTGTTGCGATTGTGCCGTGCGGGAAAGCTGTCCCTACGACGCGCATAAGATTTATTTCGATAACCGCGACATTGGCTTTCTAGGTGCGAATAATCATGCCTGGCCCTGTGATATCGTCGCAGAGGCTCCTACGGCGGAAAGTTTGGAAGAAGCGCTCAGAACGGGACCGTATGGAAAATGCGTATTTCGTTGCGACAATAACGTGGTTGACCATCAAGTGACGAATATGTTATTTGAAGGGGGCGTCACAGCTTCGCTGACGATGACGGGATTTACCGCCAAAAACTATCGAGAATATAAAATTTTCGGTACTTTGGGAGAAATCGAGGCAAACCAAAAGACCAACACGGTAACGCTGACGAGATTTGGGGAGGAGCCCGTGTCGTACGATATTTCAAAGTTAACGGATGACCTTTCCGGGCACGGAGGCGGCGATAACCGCATGATGGACGAGATGTTTTCTGCTCTGGAAGGTGGTAGAGAAATCAGTAGCTCTATCCGTACCTCCGTTCGTACGCACATGATGGCGTTTGCGGCGGAAAAATCCCGTTTGAAGGGAGGAAAGGTGATTTTGCTCGACGATATTTACGGGAAAGAGATAGAAATGAACGCCTTTCCTCATTCGGTCAATCTCTGAAAACGGACACAATACTTTTATCGAAAACGTATATAACATGCGTAAAGAATAAAGGAGGAAACATGAAACGTAAGGCAGCATTAGCTATCACATTTTCACTTATTTTTACACTTTCGGCGGCAATCGGTTTTGGCGGTTGTGCAAAGGAGACGGAAGACATCTTTTCTCGTCCCGTCGTGGAAAAGAAGGAGGGAGAGAAAAAGGATTGGAATGATGTATCCTCCTTTATCTGCTACTACGGAGATTTCGACGAGGAACAGAAAAATTTCGATGTGGCAATTTTACATTCCAATACGCTCTATTCCACGCCGGATGCAAAGGAGAAGGTCAAAGAGCTTTCCGATAATGGAACATATACAATCGCTTACATTACAGTAGGCGAAGATGATTCGCTCAATGTGGCAGACGGTCTGGGGGAGGGAGGATATGCCTCCTATTATATCTATGAAAACGGATTCCCCAAAATCAATCCGAATTGGGGCTCCTATTTCGTAGATGCCTCCAATCCCGTTTGGCAGGCACGTATTCTCGCCGAGGCGGGCAGGATTTTGGATTACGGAGTAGACGGACTGTTTCTCGATACTTTGGATACAGTGGACGTTCGTCCGGAATCGCTCGGTGGGCTCGTTCAGCTGGTAAAGAGACTGCATGAAACGTATCCAGAGGCGAAATTAGTGGCCAATCGAGGGTTCAACCTGCTCAAATATATTTCTCCCTATATTAGCGGTCTGATGTTCGAGAGCTTCAATACGACTTACGATTTTACGTCGGAAAAAGTTGTAGATTTGGACGAGGCTGCGATAGAATATAATACATATACTGCCTGCAATGTCATTAATGCCGTGAGACGGTATGACTATTTCCCCGTGTTTTGTCTCGATTATTGCAATGAGTACGAATTCGATTATATGCCCCAAGAATATTACAACAATAGCTGGCGGTACGATTTCATTCCGTATTGTACTTATGATATAAACCTCGCTACACCCTGTAACCCGAGAGTTGTCCCCACCTCCAAACGCGGAGAGCTGGCTCTTTCTAAATTCGGGGAGGACGGTTTTGATGACTCGAATGCCGATACCTCCGCGAACAATCTCGCTTATAAGGAAAACGGGGCTACAGTCTCAGTGGATTCGACCTATCCGGGATATAGTATTGATGCGCTCAACGACGGATGGTTTGCAACACCCGAAAACCATAATCAGAATAATTGGGCGAAGGAATCGTGGGCGAGCATGGACGTGGCTACCGACCATTGGGTAGAGTTTACGTTTACAGAGGCGAAGAAGGTTTCTTCTGTCGTTGTGCATTGGGCGAACGACAACGGCACGTATTATTCCCCTCAGAAGGCCGTAGTACAGGCGTGGATAGATGGGGAATGGAAAGATATTGCAGTATATACGAACGAACCGGAAACGGAGGGGGACGATTATAAGGCTTTCCTTGAAACGACAGAATTTTCGTTTGAACCGGTGACGACGGAACGTATCAGAGTTTTACAGCCCAAGGAAATGGGGTGCGCAGATAAATATGGCGACGCTGTCCGAAAGAATATCATGTGGGTCAGCGAAATTGAGATTTTCGGTTAAATCGACGGATAAGGAGAAAAAATATGAAGGGGCTTTCCCGTAAAATAACAATATTTTTTGCAAGTATATTGACGTTTAGCTTTATTTGCGGCTGTAAAGGCTACGAGCCGGATTATACATATACGCCGATTGATCCGGGCGAATTGCCCGCACCTACAGTGGAACGGACGGACCCGACCTTCCGAGAGTACTATCCTACCTTGGAGCCGTATGAGGAACCAGTCACGATTACCGTGGCGGCGGTGCAATATGGCTTAGAGTCGGGCGTAAAGCCGGGGACGACGCCGGAAAATCAAGCGTTTAATGAAATTGCAAAAAAATATCTCAATATCAATCTTGAATATACGGTCGTGGCAACCTCCACTGCCTATGACCAGAAAATGAGCCTTGCAATAGCGGCGGACAAAATGCCCGATATGTTTTATACAACGACTCCGTCGCTGTTTACCAGCTTGCGGGACTCCGATAAGCTGGCGGATTTGAGCAGTCATTTTTACATGCTCAATGACGAGCTTTTAGATAACTACCTCGAATACATGCCGGAACTTTTGCCCACGGTGATGAAGGAGGGCGGCTTATACGCTCTGCCAATGCTCACAAATAAATATACTACGGCGCAGCGGCTGTATATCCGTAAGGACTGGTTAGATATTGCCGGAGTGAGCGTTCCGACGACGATTGAAGAGATGATAGCGGTCGGGGAAGCGTTTGTCGAGCATAAGGACGAGATTGCCGCCGCAGGTGGGTATGACGCACGCCGCGTGATTCCGTTTACCATGCAGAAGGAAATCACCTGGGCTGGCTCCTATTCGGCTGAGGGCATGTTCAATGCGCACGGCGCGTCCATAGGCTCTTATTTTGACGACGGAAACGGGGATTTGATTGCTTCCGTCACGTCCCCTGAGGCAAAAAATACGCTGGAAACCCTGCATACGATGTATGAAAAGGGAATCCTCGATCAAGATTTCACCAGCAAGACGACAGAGCAGATTCAGGCAAATATCAAAGCCGGATATGTCGGTATGGTATTCGGGGAATGGTGGCTGCCCAAGGACGCTCTGGACGACAATATCCGCGCAAAGGAAACGGCAGATTGGACGTGGGTGGATATTCCCTCTTATGGGGAAACGCAGTCCCTGCCTGTCGTGGACAGGATTTCCGTTTCGGGCTATAATCTCGTTTCCAAGGACTGTAAACACCCCGAAGCGGCGATGAAGCTCATCAATCTTTTCTATGATATTTATTATTCTGACGATTCTGCCGAGAGATATGTGGACGATTCGGGAAATTCTCTAACGCTTCCGTCCAACGGATTTTATTATCAATATGTTCCCGTAAAGCTTTGGGACGGCGTGGCGTCCGTCCGCGAATATGAGCGGGTGAAAAGCGTGTTTGAAGGCTTATACGACGCCGGCTTCTATTCCTCGTCTCGACTTTCCGACGGCGCTACCGAGGAGATAGACGTTTCCTCCGATTCGGACCTTTCCGCTGACGACTATATCGTTACAGATAATCGAAGCAACGGAAAGGGAAAGGTCACGATTCTCAAACGGAGCCTTGTTCGAGAAATCGAAGGAAATAAAACTTGGGCTGAGCTTTTCAACGAGCTCCGCAATCGTGAGAAAATCCTGCATTTTGCGGACGGCTATCCCTACTATGTAGCGATGCGGCAGGGAATATCGAACGGAGAGATGAGTACAAAGGAGCGATCCGGCTGGGGCATTTATCATGAAATGATTTCTCCCGAGGGCTCCTATGCCTATGTCGTCGACCTTACGAACGGTGTCAAGGAGGCGAAGTATGACGAATTTTACGGTGCCGCTTTAAGCACGATGGAGGATTTCGGCGATTATCTCAATACGCAGGTAAATAAAATTTTCACGCAAATCATTACGGGAGAAAAGCCGCTTTCATACTTTGAGGAGTTTGCGGCGGATTACAATAAGACGGGCGGAGACAAAATTCTCTCTCAAATCAATGCCTGGTATGATGCTCAGCCCAAAAAGGAAGGGTGAAAGGGGAAATGCGGCATAGTTCAAGTGACTCTAAATATCTGAAAGTTAAGCAACAAGCTTCCCTTCATGCCATGATGATACCAGGTATCATTCTTGCGTTCATCTTTTCTATCGTGCCGTTGTTCGGGATCGTGATGGCGTTTGAGGATTACGATATTTCCAAGGGTATATTCGATTCCCAATGGGTGGATATTTATAATTTTAAACTACTTTTTGCGAGGAACGATTTTTGGGATACTACGAGAAATACTGTCGTTATCGCCCTTTGGAAAATCGTCCTCAATTCAGGGTTGTCTATCCTGCTGGCTCTCCTTATCAACGAAGTGCAGCATAAGACCTTAAAGAAAGCGATTCAGACCGTTATATTTCTTCCCTATTTCCTGTCCTGGGTATTGTTGGGGAATATTATGGTGGAAATGTTTTCAACGACTGGGTCGTTTAACCTTATGCTCGAAGCCTTCGGCGTCGCTCCTCGTTCATGGATTACCTCCAATACCTATTTCAGGACTATCGTCATCGTAACAGATGTTTGGAAAACTGTGGGGTATCAGGTCGTCGTTTTTCTCGCCGCCATTACGGGTATAGACCCCAGCCTTTACGAGGCGGGAAAAATCGACGGCGCCAATCATACGCAGCTTTGTTTTCATATCACTTTGCCCGGTATCATGTCCATGATAGTATAGACATAGCCGCTCGGGCTTTCAATCACGTCATAGATTCTCGGAAGATACTTGTGCTTCAACGTTTTGAGGATATTGGCCTCCGCGCGCTCGTCCATCC
>CAKXBD010000086.1:0-1620 GCA_934871445.1 uncultured bacterium
CCCAAATCCTTCGCGGCTTCTAAATAGCTTTTGTCGATTTTAATTATCGTGGTATAAATGGGAAGAATCATAAAGGGCAGGAAATCATAGACCATGCCGAGAATGGTATTGAAAATATTCCAGCCGTCCGACTTCATATACAGTCCTATCCAATCGAGAAGCTCTTTCAGGGCGTTGATGCGGAGCACGAAATTCACCCACATCGGCACGATGAAAATCAATAACAGAAGGAATTTATTTTTCAATCGGCTCGACGCAATGATATAGGCGACGGGATAGGCGATGCAAAGGCAAATCAGCGTGCTGGACACCGAGATAAACAGGCTCAGCATAATCGTTTTGAACGTAGCGGATTGAAAGAAGCTCTTTCCGCCGCTTCCGCTGAAAAAGTTTTTTAGATTTTCGAGGGTAAAACTCCCGTCGGCGTCCGTAAAGGCGTAATAGATGATGATAAGGAGGGGAATAACGACAAACAGGAGCAGAAACAATCCGTAGGGGATTGCGAGGAGCTTACGGGAAAAATGCGGCTTTGCGGTTGTCATTTCTTTCCCTCCTCGGGGTTCTTCAAAGTCAGGCGGATTTTATCCTTAGGGATTATCAGGCTGACAAAATCGTTTTCGTTCCAAAGATCCTCACAGGCGAGTACGTAATCTTCTTCGTTTTCCGTGCGGACGATATAGCGGTAATATTCGCTCTTGTAGATGAGCGAAATGATGTGTCCGCGAGCGCCGCCCGCTTCGGGATCGTCGCTCATTGTGATGTCGTGCAAGCCCACTTCCACGTTGACTTCCGTATCCGTCAAATCGAGCTTTTCTCCCTTTGCGGTGACGAGATAGCCTTCCTCATCCATATGACTGCCGGGATAGAGCTGGGTAAGATCGCACTCGAATTCTCCGTCTCCGAATTCCACGGTATTTTTCTTTGTGATGATTCCCGCAAACTTATTGACGCGGAATAACTTTTTCATGACGTGTATTCCGTCCGGCGCAATCGTAATTCCGATCAAATCTCCGATTTTCGGAGCAGCCGTACTCTGAATTTCTATTTCGTTTCGCCCGCACTGTACGAGAATCTGATAGTGGATTCCCTTGAATATGACGGACGTTACTTTTCCCGTCAGCGTTCCCTCTCCCGCGGAAACGATTTTTACGTCCTCAGGGCGAACGACGACGTCTACGGGCTCGTCTTTTTCAAAGCCTTTATCCTCGCACGCAAAGGTCTTTCCGCAGAAACGAACGAGATAATCCCTGTCCATGACGCCCGAAAAAATATTGCTTTCCCCGATGAAGTCCGCTACAAAGGTATTCTTCGGCTCATTGTAAATCATTTCGGGAGTTCCGATTTGCTGGATATATCCGTCCGCCATTACGACGATGGTATCCGACATCGTCAGGGCTTCTTCTTGGTCGTGCGTGACGTAAATAAAAGTAATTCCCAGCTTTTCGTGCATGGCTTTGAGCTCTAATTGCATTTCCTTCCGCATTTTGAGGTCGAGCGCTCCGAGCGGCTCGTCGAGAAGGAGGATTTCCGGCTCGTTGACGATGGCGCGGGCGATGGCGACGCGCTGCTGCTGACCGCCGGAGAGAGTTGAGATAGCGCGCTTTTCAAAGCCTTCGAGGT
>CAKXBD010000086.1:1630-8972 GCA_934871445.1 uncultured bacterium
GTCTACGACCTCCAAAGCGTTTTTGACTTTTTCGGAAATTTCCGATTTGGAAAGTTTCGACTGTTTGATTTTCGTTCTGCCCTTTTTGTCTACGAACGTCGTTTCCGTACGTTTGAGTTTCAGCCCGAAGGCGACGTTTTCAAAGACGTTGAGGTGGGGGAAAAGGGCGTATTTCTGGAATACGGTATTGACGGGACGCCTGTTTGGCGGAAGCGTGCTGATGTCGTTGCCGTTCAGGAGAATTTTGCCGCTGGTGGGCATCTCAAACCCCGCAATCATTCTTAGGGTAGTGGTTTTGCCGCAGCCGGACGGACCGAGGAAGGTGACGAACTCACCTTTACGTACATAGAGATTCATATTGTCGATGACGCTCACGCCGTCGAATTGCTTGCAGACGTCAACGAGCTCGATGATATTGGTCGTATTTTTTTCCATAAGTAATTCTCCCGAAAAAATCGCGGTATTTTTTCTTTGTATAATCAAAAGTTCGGAGGCGTGGATATCCACAGGAATTTCGCTTTGCCCCTGCCTTTATTGACGATGCTGTGCGGCTTGCCCGCGGAATAATAAAAAGCCTCGCCCTTTTTACATATATAATATTGATTGCCGAGCACGATGGCGATACGCCCTTCCAGCACATAGCCGAATTCTTCGCCCTCGTGGGGAATATCTCCCGATGTGGAAACCCCTTCGGAAAGTTCCACGAGGACGGGCTCCATCATGTTTTTCTGAGCGTTTGGAATCAGCCATTTCCAGAGTACTCCGTCCGAATCTTTTTCGGAAAACTCCTCCTTGCTGAATACCACTTTTTCTTCCGCTTCTTCGCGGAAAAATTCCGAAAGATTGCTTCCGAGCGCGGATAAAATATCGGCGAGGGTGGCGATAGAGGGACTGTTCAAATCATTTTCGAGCTGGGAGATATATCCCTTCGTCAGCTCGCAGCGGTCGGCGAGCTCTTCCTGCGTCAATCCCTTTTGGTTGCGTAATTGTTTGATTTTTCCGCCTAATTCCAACGTTGCTCTCCTTTTGGTTTTTTCGGCGCGGAAGTTTGGTAATAGTAAACTTTTTTCTTTGTAAAAACAATCCCGTGAAAGCGGTTTGTTTATAATAAACGAAAAGTTTAGCTAAAATAAACTCATGCACTGCGGACTATTATATTTGAAAGCGAAAAATTTGTCAAACGTTTGAAGGCTGTTTTTACAATATTTTCATAAAAATTTTTTTTGAGGACGAAAAAAAGATAAACGCCCCGAAAAAAATCGACATTCCGATTTTTTTCGGGGCGTAGGGGAGAATAAAAATAAACGCGAAAAAAGAGGTCTACCTAACGGCAGACCCTCATATTCATAAATAAGTACTCAAAGGCGCGAACCGAGTTACAGCTCGTAACTTACGCCTCCAAAGCGTTCAGCTTTTTCGCAAGTTTAGCTTTCTTGTTATCAGCGTTATTCTTATGAATTACTCCCTTGGAGGCAGCAGAATCGATTGCGGAAACGGTTTCGGGATATAATTTTGCCGCTTCCTCCTTGTTTCCCGCAGCAACGGCGGCAAGGAACTTCTTAATTTGCGTCTTTAACGCGGATTTCACGGCTTTGTTCACTTCGGTTTTCTTCTCGATAACCAATACTCTTTTCTTTGCGGATTTAATATTAGGCATGATGGTCTCCTTATTCTTTCCTGTTTTTCTTAAATGGAAATTTCATTTGCATGGATTATTTTAGCATAAATAATTCGGCTTGTAAACTGTTTTTGAGGTGTTTATTCCGAAAATCGCCGATTTTTCGGAAAATTTTTCGTCTTTGGAGGGAATTATGGATATTCCGCACGGCGGAATCGGTTTTTTTGACAGCGGTCTTGGCGGTTTGACCGTCCTTTTCGCTTGTCGCGGTGTTTGCGGAGATTTACCCGTATATTATTATGGAGACAACGCTCGCGCCCCCTATGGGGGACTGTCGCCCGAAATTATAAAGAATTATGCGGCGGAGGCATTTGATACCTTTTCAGCTCTCGGTGTTCGTGCGGCCGTTATCGCCTGCAACACAGTTACCGCCGTTTGCGCGGATTCTTTTCGGAAAATCTATCCCTTTCCCATAGTGGGAGCGGAACCCGCCGTATTTCCCGCAGCAGAGAGGCGTGGGGAAATTTTTGTTTTAGCTACGCCCGCGACCGTCGCAAGCCTCCGTTTTCAACGCTTGTGTTTGCGCGTCGGAGAGAAATATCCCGACGCACATATCCGCGTTTTCGGGTGTGAAGGTTTGGCAGGCGCGGTGGAAAAATATTTTTTTTCCGAAGATTTCGATTTTACCCCTTTTCTTCCCCGTGGCAATCCCGACGCAGTAGTGCTCGGTTGTACGCATTACGTTTTTTTAAAAAAACTTATCGAAGAATTTTACGATTGCCCCGTTTTTGACGGTAACGAGGGCATTAAAAATCGGCTTTCTACCGTTTTGTCCGAAAATTTTTCCCGTTGCGATCATTCCCGACCACCCGAAACCACTTTTCGCGGCTTTTTTCCACCTCTGACCACTTTTGTACCCGAAAAGGAAAAAAATATCCGTTTCGGGCTCCCCGGCGGAAAATATCCCTTTTTTTATGAACCCGAAAAATTATCGGGCGGTTTTTTTGCTGAAACAGAGGAGGTACCGGACGGTTTTTTTCTTAAATCTGAGAAATTATCGAATGGAATTTTCTCCGAACCCCCAAAAATAACCGCCTCTTTGAAAGAGAATGATGCCGCGAACAGATGTTCGCTCAATTTTTCTGAAAATCGGGAGAATTGGGGCAAAAAAGGCGCTTTTTCGGGAATTTTTTTTCTCGGGAGCGGAAAAATAGTCAATAAATCGGCTTACGAACAAATGTTTGTGTATAAAAATGGGGCGGGTTTTTAAGAAGTGTGGGCAATAATCCCAAAAAGTTGCTATTTTTTTGAAAATTTTTACGAAAAAAACTTGACAAAGGGGCAAAAATGGTTATATAATGGAGATACGTTAAATTGAGAAAAGGGGAGGTGCAGATATGGCGACTTTGTTCCGCGGAATTTATGAACATCAGCTGGACGATAAAAACCGTCTGCGCATTCCCGCGAAGTTCAAGAGCGGACTGGGCGAATCGTATAGCTTTGCCCGCGGTATGAACGGCTGTATCTATGTATTTCCCGATACGGTTCTCGAAGAGACGCTCGAAGAGCTGTCCGAGGAGAGGCTCGGCGAATCGTCGAAGGCGTCGCTGTTGTTTTTCAGCTCGATTTTTCCCGCCGAGGAAGACGGACAGGGGCGCGTAGTGCTTCCTGCGCGGCTGCGGGCGATGGCCGGAATCAAAAAGGACGTCGTCACGATAGGACGAGGAAAGCGGCTGGAAATCTGGTCGGCGGAAAAGTACAACGCCTATATCGACGACGTGGATTACGACGAGGAATTCAAAAAATTGGGGATTTAACGTATGTTGGAATTTTCGCACAAACCTGTCATGTTGGAAGAATGTATGCAGGGGCTCGCCTTAAAAGCGGGCGGGATATATTTCGACGGCACGGTAGGCGGGGGCGGTCATTCTTACGAGATTCTCAAAAGGACTTCTCCGTCGGGGCGGCTGATTGCCACCGATCTGGACGACGAAGCGATTGCGGCGGCGACGAAACGGCTTTCGCCCTTTGAGGGAAGATTTACGATTTACAAATCCAATTATAAGGATTTTGAATGGGTTTTCGGCGAGGCGGGAGTCGATAAGGTGGACGGAGCTCTGTTGGATTTCGGGGTTTCCTCCCACCAAATAGACGATGTTGACAGAGGATTTTCCTATCGATTCGGGGAAGCGCCGCTCGATATGCGCATGGACAGAACGTCAAAGCTGACGGCGGAAACGGTACTCAATACCTATTCCGAAGAAAAGCTCGCGTTTATTTTGAAAGCGTACGGAGAGGAGAGCTTCGCAAAGACGATTGCGCGCAACGTCGTAAAATACAGGGCGAACAAGCCCTTGACGACCTGCGGCGAATTTGCGAAAATCATTCAAAACAGTATTCCCGCGAAATTTCGTTTCGGAGCGCCATGCGAAAGGAAAAGCTTTCAGGCTCTCAGAATAGAGGTCAACGGGGAACTCGACGGATTGTACGAGCTGGTGCTCGCGCTCACCCGTCGATTGAAAAAGGGAGGACGAATCGCGATACTCACCTTTCACTCCTTAGAGGATCGGGCGGTGAAGGAAGCATTTCGGTATATGGAATCGCCGTGTACCTGTCCCAAGAGCTTTCCCGTCTGTGTCTGCGGGAAAAAGCAGGAAATCAAAATCATTACGCATAAACCGATTACGGCCGGCGCCGAGGAACTCGAAGCCAATTCGAGGAGCAAATGCGCGAAACTACGGGTTGCGGAAAGGATTATCTGATAGACCAAAGAAAAACCAATCTACGAAAAGATAAGGATATTATGAGCTGAAGTTTACGTGATTACGGAAGGAGAGAAGGAAAATGGCTACGGTTTTTGAAAACAGGCCCGCACCCGTATCTGTGCCGCCCGAAGAGGAAGCGGCTTTACACAACGCGCGCATCAAAGAGCGCTATGAAAAATTGAGAAATGCCGAGGCGACTCAGCTTTCGGAGAGCTTTTCCGAGGCGGAAAGAAGTGCGTACACCGCGCCCAAGGCTTCGGTGCCCACGCTTGCGCCCGAACGTCCCCGCGAGAGTTTTTCCTATTCGTCCGCGCCCGTTGAGGAAGCGCCTCGCACAAACGGCTATGTACATACGAGAGTGGATTCTCCCTTATTTACGCCCGAAACGCTCGACCGCACGCTCCGCCGCGAAGATTACGGCTTTATGGCGCCTGTCGCGCCCGAGGAGCAAAAAGCGGAATTGAGAGAGGAAATGGCGTTTTCGGAGACTGTAAACATTCCCGTGAACGCTCCTGCGGCTCCTGTGGAAATGCCCGTTGCGGCGGTCAACGTCGAGCCCCGCGCAGAAGGCTATGCGCTCAACGGTTTGGCTAAAATGGTGATAGCCGCGTTTGCCGCGTTGGTCATCGTCATGCTGACGGTCATCTGCATCAATACGCAGGTAATTCGTAAAAAGACCGTACAGCTCAGAAATTTGGAGCAGAGACAGGAAGAACTCGTCCGAGAAAACGCCGAACTCGAAAAGAATATCGAAGAAGCAAAATCCTTCGATAAGATTCTCGAATTTGTCGAAGAAAACGGAATGATTTACGATCCGAATTGAAAAATTTATTCAAAATGACGTTCGATTTTTGTCGATAAAATATTTTCTCTAAGGAGTGCAAAACTATCAAAAAACCGACAACCGATTACTCTGTATCTGTTTTACGAAAGAGGTTATTTGCCATATTTATGGCGATAACCTTTCTTTTTTGCCTTTTGGCGGGAAGATTCTTCTATGTTCAGGTCGTTTGGAGCGGGCAACTTGGTTACCGCGCCCTCGATCAATGGATGCGGGAAATTCCCGTGGTAGCCGAGCGCGGGCTCATAACGGACAGAAATGGCGTAGTGCTTGCGGAAAACGATACTTCGTACACGGTGTTTGCCCGCTCCAATGCAGTCAAGGATAAAGAGGGAACCGCGAGACTTCTGGCGGATTGTCTGGACGTGGATGGGGAAAAACTGCTCGATAAACTCGAATCCGTCAAAGCTTCGGAAATTACCGTTGCGCGCCACGTGGATAAGAGCGCAATAGAGACACTCGCGGAAGCCGGCCCCGACGGCGTCTACTATTCCCGCGACAATACGCGGGTCTATCCCAAAGGCGACGCGCTCTGTCAGGTGCTCGGCTTTACGTCCACGGATAATTCGGGTACGACGGGAATTGAAAAATATTACGATAAATACCTAGCCGGAACCAATGGGGAACTTTTATACGAAACAGACCTCGTCGGAATCAATCTCGAAGGGGCGGTCGCCGCCTATCTTCCCGCGGAAAACGGAATGAATATCCGGCTCACCGTCGATTACGGGATACAATCCATTTGCGAAAGTGTGCTGAAAAAGGTGGCGGAGACCTATTCGCCCGTTTCGGCGGAATGTATCGTCCTCGACCCGAACACCTTTGAAATCCTCGCGCTGGCAAACTATCCGAGTTATGACCTCAACGAAGTCCCGCGGGACGATACGGAGCTTTTGAACATGCTTTCCAGAAACCGTATCGTCTGCGACATCTACGAGCCCGGCTCCACTTTCAAGGTGGTCACAGCGGCGGCGGATATCGAGGAATCCCTGCAAGGGAATCCGAATGCGTTTTCGACGAGCTATGTCTTTTCGAGCAGCCGCACTCGCACGGTGGACGGCACGACGGTAAAGTGTTGGAGCAATCACGCGAACGGCAAGCACTGTAATCAGACGCTGGCGGATGCATTGAATAACAGCTGTAACCCCTGTTTTACGGATATTGCGCTGTCGCTCGGAAAAGAAACGTTTTACGATTATCTGTCCGCGTTCGGCTTCGGAAAGGCGACAGGAATCGATTACAGCGGCGAAGCAATCGGCATGCTTCTGCCCGAATCGGCGGTCAGGGACTGCGATCTCGCGCGTATCGGGTTCGGGCAGACGGTGGCGGTATCGGGCTTACAGCTCGCCTGTGCGACTGCGGCAGCGGTTAACGGCGGTTATTACTATACTCCGCATCTCGTCAAAAGCATATACGCTTCCGACGGATATGTTTTGAACGAGGTGGAAAAATCTCTGAAAAACAGAACGGTGAGCGAAAAGGCTTCTTCGACGCTTGCCGCCATGCTGGAAGGAGTCGTGCGGGACGGGAGCGGTAAAAAGGCGTATATAGAGGGGTATCGCGTGGGCGGAAAGACGGGCACCGCGCAGAAGTACGAGGACGGGCATATCGCCACGGGAAAGTACGTCTCTTCGTTTGTGGGATTTTTTCCCGCGGATAAACCGCAGTATCTCGCCCTCGTCATCGTGGACGAACCGCAGGGTGCCTATTACGGCAGCGTCGTAGCGGCGCCCTGCGCCAAAGAAATTTTCGAGGGAATTATCGCCTTGAAAAACATACAACCCTACCAAAGCGAATAAACATAATAGGGAAAGAAAGCTCGGCCGTTGTTCGTTGGTCGGAAGGGGTGATCTTATGCTGTTGTCGGAACTTGCTCGCTGTGTGGAGAGCGCGCGCATCGTATGCGGAAAGAAAAATATGCAGATGTCGGAGAATACGCAGATAAAAGGCCTCACGGCAGACAGTCGGTTTTGTTCTCCGGGGGATTTGTTCTTTTGTCTCACGGGCGGAAAGACGGATTCCCACGCCTTTGCGCGGGACGCGGAGCTCGCGGGTGCCGCCGCTGTGGTGACAGAACGGGAATTGGAGCTGAAAATCCCGCAAATCGTCGTTCCCGAT
>CAKXBD010000087.1 GCA_934871445.1 uncultured bacterium
GCAGATAAGGTCGTGAATATTCTTCCCGATCCGGCCGCCCCGCTCGCCGCACAGGTGTTCAAGACGGTCATCGACCCCTATTCGGGAAAACTCAGCTATCTGAAAGTTTTCCGCGGCACTTTGAAGAGCGGAAGCGTCGTTTGGAACGCAAACGCGGAAAAAGAAGAGCGCATCGGTCAGATTTATCTTTTGAAGGGCAAAAAGACGGAACCCGTCACCGAGCTTTTGGCGGGCGACATCGGCGCGGTAAATAAATTGGGTATCACTTCGACGTGCGACACGCTCTGCGACGCGGGCGCGAAAGTGAAATTCGATGCGATACGTTTTCCGAAACCCACGCTCTTTATGGCGGTCTCCTCCGAAAAGAAGGGAGAGGAGGACAAAGTTTTTGCGGGGCTGAATAAACTTTCCGAGGAAGATTATACTTTCTCGGTGGAAAAGAATACCGAAACGGGAGAAATCCTCATCGGCGGACAGGGCGATACGCAAATTGAAATGTTGGCGAAAAAGGTAAAATCGCGCTACGGCGTGGACGTCAAGCTGACGGAACCGAAAATCGCCTACCGCGAAACCATTCGCTCCGTCGCCACCGCGGAGGGCAAATACAAGAAACAGACGGGCGGACACGGCCAATACGGCCACTGCAAAATTCGTTTCGAGCCCTGCGAAGAGCCCTTCGTATTCGAAGAGGAAGTGGTCGGTGGAGCCGTTCCCAAGCAGTATTTCCCCGCCGTGGAAAAGGGTCTCAAAGAGAGCCTTTCCTCCGGTCCCATCGCGGGCTATCCCGTCACGGGCGTCAAGGCGGTGCTCTACGACGGAAGCTATCACGAAGTAGACAGCTCGGAAATGGCCTTCAAAGCGGCCGCAGCGCTCGCTTTCAAGGAGGGCTTGAAGAATGCCTCGCCCGTGCTTTTAGAGCCCGTATATCGCTTAAAAATCGCCGTTCCGGGCGATTATCTCGGCGATGTGATGGGCGACATCAACAAACGCCGCGGACGGATTATGGGCACGACGACGGAAAACGAACTGACGATCGTCACGGCGGAGGTTCCTCAGGCGGAAATCGAAAAATATACCATGGAGCTCCGTTCTCTGACGCGCGGAAGCGGAAGATTTGCCGCAGAGTTTTTAGACTACGAGGAAGTGCCGCCCATGCTGGCGGAAAAAGTCGCGAACGCGAAAAAGGAGTGACGACGCCCGAAGATCGCCAAAGAAGAACGGAGCAGGCCCTTCCCGACAATCTCAAAGCGAGAAAAAATCGCCCCTGACAAAAATTTGAGGGACGAAACGGGGGGCGGCCGCTATGGGAAAAGCACAAAAATCCTGCGTTCCTGTTTTATCAAAAAAATCACACCTACCCTTTCTTTTATTCTTTTGCGGAAGGGGAAAAGGGTGCGCGGTTCAGCCGCGGGCCCGCGGAATCTCCCGAACTCCCCCTGTCGGGAGGTTCCGTTTTTTGTTGCATAATTTTATAAGATATGGTATACTGATTGCATGTTGCACGAATTTTATCGAAAAATATACGAGCGCCATTCGCGGTTTTATTTTCGCCATCCGCAGGCGAAAAAAGCGTTGATTTTTGCAAATTACGGGTTGACGGCGGCAATATTCGCGGCCTATGCGTTTTTGTGCCTGTTTGAATTTCTCATACATACCCCCGAATGGACGGCCTTTCTCAAAATTTTGGGGATTCCCCTTCTTTGCCTGCTCACGGTTTCGCTCCTGAGAAATCTCTTCGACCGCAAGCGCCCGTATGAAGGCGCGGGAATCGTTCCCGTCATCGAAAAGAAGAAAAAGGGACACTCCTTTCCCAGCCGTCACCTCGCCTCCGCTTTCGTCATCGGCACGGTATTTCTCCCCTATTGCCTCCCCGCGGGAATTGTCGTCCTCTCCGCGGGCGCCATTTTAGGCTATGTGCGATTCGCCGCCGGCGTACACTATCCCTCTGATCTCGCCGTCGGCGCCCTCTTGGGCGCGCTGTTCGGCGCTCTGGTTTTTATCTGACGGGAATTCGGCTTATCCGTATTTTGCAATCGTCATTTGCACTAACTTTGATTTTCGTCTGACGGGTGATTTGCTTTCTATATCTCCTGAAAATGAAGAGACGGCGGCAGACTTTTGTCTGCCGCCGTTCGTTATTTTCACTAATCTTTTATATAATCGCACAAAACGTCGGAGAGAATCCCCAAGCGTTCGGGCGAGAGCGTCTCCCCGCGCGCCTTTTCGTCGATTTCCGCCCTCCGCAAAATCTCCTTGGCCGTTTCGCGGGAAAGAGAAAAACAGGCGACGAGATTGTTTTCGAGGGTCTTTCTCCGATTGAAAAACGCGCTTCTCACCGCCGCGCGGTACATCTTTTCGCTCTTCACGGGCAGTCGGCCGCGTTCGAAAGAAATCTTCACGACCGCGGAATCGACGTTGGGACGGGGATAGAACAGAGTCCGAGGCACTCTCTTTACGATTTTCGCGCTTCCTTTGAGCGCGATCGCGGCCGTTATCGCGCCGTATTCGGGCGTGTTTTCCCTCGCGCAGAAGCGCTCCGCGACCTCCTCCTGCACCATGACGGAAATGCCCTTGCACAGCTCGCTTTCCTCCAAAAGTTTCGTCACGAGCGGCGTGGTAATATAATAGGGCAGGTTCGCCACGACCGTATACGCTCCGATTTCCCTTTCGAATGCGGGCAGATCCAGCTTGTTGAAATCTCGGAAAATCACCTCGACGTTATCCAGCCCCGACAGCGTCTCCGCGAGAACGGGTTTCAGATCGGTATCGATATCGAACGCATAGACCTTTTTCGCGACCTCTGCGAGCGCGCGCGTCAAAGTCCCCGCGCCGCAGCCGATTTCCACCGCAGTGTCCTCCCCGCCGATTCCCGAAGCGGCGACGATGGATTTCAATAAATTCGTATCGGAAATAAAATTCTGTCCGAACTGTTTCTTAAAGCGAAACCCGTGTTTTATCAGAGTAGTGCGTAAATCTTCCATAATCCTCCGCCTGTCTTTTCCCGCGAGGGAATCAGCCTTTTCAGGGATTTTTCGTTTTTCATTTAATTCCGTTCGCTCGGCACCTGCAATCCGTACTTTTCCGCCGCCCTCACGTATTCCGCCACGAGAAAAAAGTTTTCGAGATCCTTTTCGTCCAAGCCGCGGAAAAAGAAAACCTCGTCGTATAAATCCACATATTCGTCGGGCGAAAGTGCAGAAGATTCCATAAAAAACGCGCCCGTTTCCGCTTCCAGCCCGACGAAAACCTCCCCGCCCCGCCAAAACAGACGAAAGACCTCCGCGCGCGGCTCTTTTCCTTCGGGGAGTTTTTCGCGGTAACATTCGTTTTCGAGAACGTTTCCCGCCGTCGCGGCGAGCATTTCCCTATCGTCGGTACGGACGGCGGAATACCGCTTTTTCAGGTATGCGGCAAGCTCCTCTCCGCTCCTTCGGCAGGGACGGATTTTTTCCCGATATTCCTCAAAAATACTTTTCCATTCCTCGATTTCCGACCTCGTCGCCTCGTGC
Source organism: uncultured bacterium (assembly GCA_934871445.1). GTDB lineage: Bacteria > Bacillota > Clostridia > Christensenellales > Borkfalkiaceae > Scatosoma. Next base: position 3,510 of record CAKXBD010000087.1, read on the forward strand.
GTCAGCATCGGCATTCCTCCCCGCGAATATATTTCCGATTTCTTCAAATCAGAAAAGAGAAAAGCTCAAATATATAGTTCTATTCTTCCGTACAGAGAGAACGCTCAGCTCCGTTTTTTTCATACGGAGACAAAACATGCAATTCCGCTTTTCATATAACGGTAAAAAATATACATCTCAACTCTTTACGTACGGCGGCAAAAAATACTTTTGCCGAAATCTTATGTCAGCCTTTTTTTCAAGAATCGGTAATATATTTGCGGACATACAGGGGAACGCCTACCCCCTCGGCCACCCGCTTGCAGGCGGCAACCTCCTCCTCTCCCACGCAGTCTACCACGGAGAAGCGGCACCCCACGCCGTTGCGTTTACAGAGCCGAGCAAATTCGACGAGCGCGGCAAATCCGTTCTCCCCGAACATGGAACGGCAAATCGGCTGATACCTTTCCGCGCTGGAAGCGTTGAGGGAGACGTTTACGAGGTCGATTTTTCCCTTTAAGTCGGGTACGATGTCCCTCTTATTGATGAGGTTCCCCTGCCCGTTGGTATTGAGGCGGGTAGAAAGCCCCTTGGAATGGGCGTAATCCGCCACGGCGAGCATTTCCGCGAGCTTATAGGTCGGCTCCCCGAAGCCGCAGAATACGACTTCCTTGAAGCGGGACAAATCTCCCATGGCGTTCATGGCAGCGATGACCTTTTCCGCGGTCGGATCGCCGTGTCTGAGCCAAAGATAATTTCCGTAATAGCTCGCGCGCTCGTTTCTCACGCAGAAAGAACAGCCGTTGGAGCATTTGTTCGTGAGGTTGATATACAGGTTTCCATCGAGGGTATAGACGTAGGTATCCTTGCGGTTTTCGCCGTTATTCTTATCCCTGCTCCCCGCGTTCTTATTTTTATCTCTATTGTTTTGCGGATTTTTCTTTCCGCTGTCGCCGTTGCCTTTCGGCGCGGGATTCTTTCCGCCGCGACCGCCGTTCTGAGGGCGGCCGCCCTTGTTTTTTTCGTTGCTCATGTTTTCGTTTTCAGTCTGAAAAACAGCCTCTCTGCATTTTCAAGGATCTGTCTTTCGAGCTCCTCCTCTTTTTCTTCGCGCAGAAGCGCCAGATTTGCAAGCGTATGCTTCACGTTCTTCGGTTCGTTCGGGAAAACGCCCCGAAAGGGTTCGGGCGTCAGATACGGGCTGTCCGTCTCCGTCAGAATACGGTCCGAAGCGACGGCTTTCGCGCTTTCGTGTACTTTTTTCGCGTTCTTGAACGTCGACGTACCGCCGAAAGAAAAATACATTCCCAAAGCGGAAAACTCCCGCACCATTTCCGAAGAATAGGAATAACAGTGCATGAGCCCGCCCCTTTTCAGGAGCGGTTTATTTTCTCTCAGGATTTCCAGCGTATCCGCCGCCGCGTCGCGGCTGTGAATGACGACGGGAAGCCCCGTTTCGTCCGCGATTTTCAATTGTCTGATAAAGACTTCTTTTTGCAGCTCGCGGTCAGGATTGTCGGGAAAATGGTAATCCAGCCCGATTTCTCCTATCGCGACGCATTTCGGATGAGCGGCGAGCCGAGTAATTTCCGAAAGATCTCCCTCCTTCATTCGGGACAATTCCTCGGGCTGAAACCCCGCGGAAAAGTATACGTCGGAATTTTGTTCGGAAAGCTCTTTCGCCGCCAGCGAGGATTCGAGGTCGAACCCCGAACAAATCATCGCCGAAACGCCCGCCGCCCGCGCCCGTTCCAAAACGGCGGTCAAGCCGCCCGCGCGGTCATATTCCCCGCCCGTCAGGTGGCAGTGTACGTCTATCGACATAATTTTTTCCTCAGCGGATAGACGCGCCGCTGTCCAGCTCGTCTTTGTCGGACACGACCAGCGACAGCCGTCCGCTTTCGTCCTCCGCGGCCAAAATCATGCCTTCGGACAAAATTCCGCAGAGCTTCACGGGTTTCAGGTTCGTGACGAACACGACCTTTTTGCCGATCATCTCTTCGGGCGTATAATATTTCGCGATCCCGGAAACGACGGAACGGGTCTCGTTTCCGAATTTCACCGTCTCGTGCAGGAGCTTGGAGGACTTAGGCACCTTTTCGCAGGCGACAATCTCCCCCACCTGCAAGCGCACCTTCGCAAAATCGTCTATGGAAATTTCGGGATATTCCTCCGCCGCGGAACTTGAAGCTGAAGCGGGAACGTTTTTCGCAACGTTTGCGCCGTTTTCGGAAACGTCCCCGAGAGAAGCCCCGTTTTCCTTTGCCGCGGCGTCGCCCTTCGCGGTTCCCGCGGCTTGGGAAGCGGCCGATTTTCTCTGCTCTTCGCAAATTTTTTCGATTTCGGGCTCCAAAGCCTTGAAATCCACACGGGCGAACAAGGCGGGGGCGGGAGTAACGGTAATCCGTTCGCACAGGCCGAACGAGGAACATTCCTCTATCGTTCTGTTTCCCGCGCCGAAGGCCGCAAAAATCTTCTCGGACGTTTCGGGCATAAAGCTGTCCAAAAGGGAGGCGCCCGTCAAAATCGCTTCGGACAAGTTATAAAGGACGTCGTTAAGCCGCGCTCTTTTGCCCTCGTCCTTCGCGAGCGCCCAAGGCATGGTTTCGTCGATATACTTATTGGCGCGGCGGAAGAGCGAGAAAACTTCCGTAATCGCGTCGGCGATGTGAAGGCTGTCCGCCTTTGCACGCACCTTTTCCGCCGTCCCACGAACCGTCGCCTTAAATTCGGCGTCGGGATCCTCCTCCGCGGAAAGCCCCCTTTCCACCGTTCCGCCGAAATATTTGGAAATCATGGCGACCGTACGGGAAACGAGGTTTCCGAGCACGTTGGCGAGTTCGGAATTATAGCGTTCCGCGACGAGTTCCCAAGAAATCTGGCCGTCGTTGTCAAAGGGCATTTCGTGCAGGACGAAAAAACGAACGGCGTCCACGCCGAACAGCCTTACGAGGTCGTCGGCATAAATCACGTTGCCCTTGGACTTGGACATCTTCCCGTCCCCCTGCAACAGCCAAGGATGGCCGAAAATCTGCTTGGGGAGCGGCTCGCCCAGCGCCATGAGAAAAATCGGCCAGTAAATGGTATGGAAACGAATGATGTCCTTGCCGATGAGGTGCAGATCAGCGGGCCAATACTTTTTATATTTTTCTCCGTGATTGCCGTCCGCCGAATATCCCAGTCCCGTAATATAGTTTGTCAGCGCGTCCAGCCAAACGTAGACGACGTGCTTCTTGTCGAAAGGCACTTGAATCCCCCACTTGAACGAGGTACGGGAAACGCAGAGATCCTGCAACCCCTTCAAGAGAAAATTGTTCATCATTTCGTTCTTGCGGGAAACGGGCTGAATAAATTCGGGGTGCGAGTTGATATGCTCGATCAGCCTGTCCGCATATTTCCCCATTTTGAAGAAATACGCTTCCTCTTTCGCGGGCTTGACTTCCCTGCCGCAGTCCGGGCATTTCCCGTTCACGAGCTGGCTCTCCGTCCAGAAAGACTCGCAGGGCGTACAGTACATGCCCTCGTAATAACCTTTATATATATCTCCCTGATCGTAAAATTTCTTGAAAATTTTCGCCACTTCCGCTTCGTGATACTCGTCCGTGGTGCGGATAAATTTGTCGTAGGAGGTGTTCATCAGATCCCAAATCCCCTTGATTTCACCCGCCACTTTGTCTACGTACTCTTTCGGCGTCACGCCCGCCGCAGCCGCCTTGTCCTCTATCTTCTGACCGTGCTCGTCCGTTCCCGTCTGAAAAAATACGTCGTAGCCCTCTTTGCGCTTGAACCGCGCAATTGCGTCCGCCAATACCGCTTCGTACGTATTGCCGATATGCGGCTTGCCCGAAGTGTATGCGATCGCCGTCGTGATATAATAAGGCTTCTTCTTTTCTGCCATTTCGCCTTTTCTCCTTTTTTCGGATTCTTATACGAAGTTTATTATACACCATTCCCGCCGAAAAGTAAATTATTTTTGCGCGATTTTTCCCGATACGCCCGCAATCCTCGGCCGGTCTCCGCCCCCGCTGATAAGCCTTTTCTCGCCCTTTTGACATACCGCGGACAACCGCGGGCATATAATAAGACATGAACGCCGTTTTTGCAGCCATCTTTATTCTCTCCTGCGCCGTCCTTCTCTTTCTCGACCCCGCGGGATTTCTGCCCGCGCTCCTCGACGGAGCCTCCAAAAGCGCCGTGCTGTGCGTTTCCCTCCTCGCCGCTTATGCCGCTTGGCTAGGGCTCATGAAACTATGGGAGGAAAGCGGCGTCACCCGCGGAATTTCAAAGCTCCTCCGCCCCGTCTGCAAAAAACTTTTCAAAACCCGCGACGAAGAGGCACTCTCCGCAATCGGCATGAATCTGTCCGCCAATCTCCTCGGAATCGGCGGCGCCGCCACCCCTTACGGAATTCGCGCCGCTACCCTTCTCGACAAAAGCCCCGACGCGCGTTACTCCTCCTCCATGCTCTTCGTCGTCAATGCCACTTCCCTGCAACTCATCCCCACTTCCGTGGTCGCCCTGCGGCTCTCCGCAGGCAGCGCCGCCGCGGCGGACATCATTCTCCCCACCATGCTCGCCACCGCGTTTTCCACCGTTTTGGGTATCCTTCTCGTCAAATTATTCGTGCCTACGGCCGCCCGCAAAGAAAAACGACTCCTCCGCGCGCGAGGAAAACAAAAATGAAATTTTTTACCCTCATCATTCCCCTCATCTTCCTCCTCTCCTTTCTCTTCGCTATCTTCAAAAAAGTCCGCGTCTACGACAGCTTCACCGAGGGCGTCAAGGGCGCTCTGCCCCTCGTCATGTCTATATTTCCCTATATCGCCGCCGTCATGATGCTCACAAAGCTCTTTGAAGTCAGCGGATTGGAAAACAGACTCGTCCGTTTGCTCGCACCTCTCTTTCGCGGACTCGGTATCCCCGAAGAAATCGCTCGGCTCGTCCTCATAAAACCCCTGTCGGGAAACGGCTCCACCGCCGTCCTCTCCGATATTCTCTCCCGTTACGGCGCCGACAGCTACGTCGCCCGCTGCGCCTGCGTCGCTTACGGCTCCTCCGAAACCGTCTTCTATATCGGCGCCGTTTATTTTTCCGAGGTCAAACAAAAAAAGTTTACCGCCGCCCTCCTCATCTCCCTCTTTTCCTACTTCGCTTCCGTCATCCTTTGCTGTTTCCTCTGCAAAATCATGTAAATTGTTAAAGCTCGGAAATAATGTAATTGATTTACAAAAATTTTACATTTATCCTTCTTTAATTGTGAAAAAAATGTGAAAATGTTAATTGTTTTCATTTTATGATATTTTTTAATTGTTTCAAAAAAATTCAAAAAATTTCCGAAAAACAATTTACTTTTTTGTCGGAATATAGTAGAATATACTTGTAAATCAAATGAAGGTACTCCTTCCGAGAGATTTACTCAAAAC
>CAKXBD010000088.1:0-6153 GCA_934871445.1 uncultured bacterium
GTGCGGGGCCGCTCACGGTATTTTTCCGTATGACGATTCCCCTGATTGCGCCTACGATGTATTTTATCTTGACGATGACGCTGATCGGCGCGTTCCAGCTCTATGACCAGGTATATGTTCTTACGAGCGGCGGCCCCGCCAATTCGACGTTGACTCCCGTCTATCTGATTTGGCAGAACTCTTTCGGAGACAATGCGGGCCCTCAGGCGGGGTATGCGGCGGCGCAGTCCTTTGTGCTGTTCGTCATCATCATGCTGGTGACCGTTCTCGTCCGTCGCTTCGACCGCGACAACGCGAAATAAGGAGGTGGAGATTATGGAAAATACGACGGTACAGACTCCGCTTTCTCCCGAAGCGCGGCGCGAACACCGCAGGCGCGAAATACATCGTATCGCGTATAAGGTGCTGCTCTATTTCGTGCTCCTGCTGTGTGCATTTGTGATGGTGCTGCCTTTTTATTGGTCGCTCATTACTTCCCTCCGTCCGAAGGAGGAAATCCTGAAATTGCCCGTTACCTGGTTTCCCAGCCGTTTTACGGTTGCGCATTACGCCTATGTATTTGAAACGATTCCGTTTTGGAATATGCTGGGAAACAGCCTGATTACGACGGGCGTCGGACTGTTTACAAATTTATTCTTCGGCTCGCTGGCGGCGTATGCCTTTTCCAAAATCCGCTTTTCGGGACATAAGGTCATCTTCAATATCTTATTGAGCTCCATGATGATTCCCGGCGTAATCACCCTTATTCCTACCTTTTTCGTATTGCTCCGTTTCCCGCTCGCGGGCGGCAATAATATCGTGGGGCAGGGCGGTATCGGATTTTACGATAATTTGGCGGCGGTCATTCTGCCGGGCGCAGTCGGGGTGTACGGAATTTTCTTCATGCGCCAGTTCTTCGCGTCCCTCGCGGACGATATGGCGGAGAGCGCGCGCATGGACGGCGCGGGAGAATTTACTATCTTTTTTAGAATCTATCTCCCTCTGGTCATTCCCGGACTGCTCACATTAGGTATTTTTACCTTCCAGAGCGGTTGGAATAACTTCATGTGGCCGAATATCGTATTGCAGAGCCCCGAGAATCAGCTTCTCACCATGGCTTTCAAATTTTTCAAAACCCCTACGCAGGTCGATTACGGACCCTTGATGGCTGTATCCCTTCTCATGTCCGTTCCGATTCTGCTCTTGTATGTATTCATGCAGAGATATTTCGTTCAGGGCGTGGCTCTGGGCGGTGTCAAAGATTAATTTTATGGAGGAAACTTCGATGAAAAAGTTACTCGTAAGTGCGCTTCTTACGCTTACAATGGCAGCGGGCGCCGCCGGCACAGTGCTGGCTGCATCTGCCGATGACGCCTTTGCCGCAACTTCGGAAGGCTCTGCCGTATTCCCTTCGGGCAGGAGCGAGACGGAGGTTCTCGCCGCGCTCGACGAAAAAGTAGCTGACCTCAACGCGGATATCAAGGAGGTCGTAGACGCCGATGGCAATCTCGAAGAGGCCTATGCCGACGGAGAAATTCTCGCCTATTCCATCGCTTCCGGCAGCGACGGCACAATCACAGCCGCCAATAAACGTTCGGGCTGGAAGGTATGGGAGGGTGCCGCCGTTATCGACCTCAAATTCATTAACGACGGATATAGCGGCTGGGGCGACAATTATGTTGCATGGCTCAGCTATAACGGCGTAGATGACGAGGCATATATCATTACCGGTAAGTTTGCCGACCAGTATCAGAAGGACGGCTCCCAGAAACTCGGCTCCGCCGCGGGCGATATGTTCCGCGTCAGTACCGCGGGGGGGGGTATATTGCTTACCAGAATTTCACTAACGGCTATATAAAGCTGGAAAACGATCAGACGAGCGTCGTCAATAAAAAGAACGTCGTCCTCAACGAGGACGGGACAGCGGTCGAGGAAGTGGACGCCGACCCTACCTCCACGGGCGTGATCGGCGCCGCCACCTCGGAGACCTTGAAAAAGGCGGGCGTCGATTCCGAAGTATTTGCGCAGGCGTTTGTCGATGCGTATAACGGCTATAAGGAAAAGGGCTACAATGTCGGCTATCCCTTCTCTCCCGTCATGGACAACGGCCAAAACAGCAGCGGCGAAAGCCGTTATGGTACGATTTGCACGCAGAATTTCCGTTGGGGCGACAGTAAGTCCGATCCTTGGAACGATAGTGGGCGCAGCCAGTGGGCATTCCTCGCGTACAATTTCGAGCAGGGCAGAGTATATCTGATTGCGGACGAATTCCACTATACCTTTGAAAAGGCGGAAAATGCGGACGTGAAACAGCTCGGTGACCCGATTGCGGACGCTTTCACGGCGACGGACGGCAATCGTTATCAGAATTTTGAAAAGGGCTATATGAAGGCGACCGGTACGACGGCGCAGAACGCGGCGGCCGAGGTCGTTCTGAATAAGAACGTCGACAGCGACGGCGTCGCTTCCGATATCGACATGACTTCTAAAATCGGCATGCTGGGCAAGACGGTGACGAACGACGTCCTTCCCGAAGGCTATACAGCGGAGGAGTTGACGGCGGCTTTCAAGGCGGCGTATGCGGAAAAGGTGGAATACGCGGACGGTGAGGAGCTTGCCAGCGTGGATCTCGTGGCGTATGAAAACGGATTCCTTTCCCAGAAATATACCGATAATAAAGGAAAGACGCACATGCTCGCGTATGTGGCGGACAGCGACTCTTTCGTGTATCTCCGTCCCGAAGTCGTATCGAAGTATCAGACGAATACGTCTCTCGGTTCTCCCGTGAGCGAGCGTATTCATGTCGCTGAGGCGGATTCTCAGGATATTTATGCCTATCCGTTTACAAACGGGTATATTCGCCTCACGGTGAGCGAGCAACAGACCATCGAAGGCGGAGAGGTCGTAACGATTATTCAGGAATCGGCGGCAATCACCGTCGGCGCACAGTATGACGCGGAAAACAATTTCTTTGAGACGGTGAGCTATGCCGACAGAATCAACGAATCCCTCGTGAACGCTTCCGTCGCCAATGCGTACGATTTCCTGAATATTCCCGACAATGCCACGCTTGCGGCCGCGTTCAAGGCGGAGTATGAAAAGGCTTTTGAAATGGGCTTCTCCGCGGGTGAACCCGCTTCCGAGGGAATTACCTGGTGGACGACGGGCAACTCCGGTATTGTCAAGCTGACTCTGAAAGGCGGTAACGGCAACGCGAGCTTCTGGGGCGATAATACGCTCATGTCCTATAATCCCATAGACGGAAATGTGTATATCACTACGGGCGATATCGGAAGTGCGTACGCCTCTGGCGGCGCTTCGGGCAACGGCTGGGCGCTCGGAGAAATGAAAATCAATACAAAGACGGGCGTTATTGTGCAGGAATTCGATATTCACGATACCGTTGTAGAGAGCCGCCCCGTCTACTTTATCGTGGCAAACGGTTCTACCAGCAAGGTCGAGGGAAGATATGACTTCGAGGCGAATGCCAACGGTGGGGAATGGGTAGATTACATTTCTCAGTTCGGCGGAAGTATTTCCTCCAAGGTCGTAAGCGTAGAAGACTCCTATAAAGCGGGTACGGCTATCACCATCGATTTTGCGCAATACGTCGATAATGAGGACGGATATTTCGTAAGCTATGAGCTCCTTTCCGATACAGGCGAGCTCAGCGACGCAGGCGTGTTTACGGTCACCCCGTCCGCCGCGGGCAAAATTGCCGTTCGGGTGCAGGCGAGCAGCGCGTTCGATAAACTCGTATTTGAAGTAGAATTAAACGTAACTGCTGAGGGAAGCGAAAATCCGGGAGATTCTTCCTCCGATTCGACGACCCCTTCCGACTCGTCGAGCTCGTCCGATTCCGCCGTTCCGAGCGATTCGGGAAGTTCGGATGACGGCGGCTGCGGCAGCGTGGTAGGGTTTACTTCGGCGGCGCTCGCGGCTGTGGCAGCCGTTGCGGCGACAATCATCATCAGAAAGAAAAGAGAGGACTAACTTTGCAGTACACTGAATTTTCTTCGCGGGGGGCGGATAACGCCCCCGTCAAAGAAATCCCTTATAAAAATTTATGCGGAAAAATGCGCGCCGAAATCAAACGTTATGCAGAGACTCTTGCCGACGCGAAAGTCCGCGAAATGTTTTTGAATTGTTTCTTTTCCTCCTTGGATACGGCGGCGAAGCGTTTGTCCGACGGCAGCACGTTTATGCTTACGGGAGATATTCCCGCTATGTGGCTGCGCGATTCCGCCGTGCAGGTAATGGGCTATCTGCCTTATTGTAAGGAGGACGAAGATGTTCGCGCTCTCATTACGGGACTCCTGCGGCGCCAGTTCTATTATATCGGCTTGGACCCGTACGCAAACGCCTTTAATGAGGAGCCGAACAACCGAGGACATAAGGACGACGTGACCGATTGGGACAGTCCCTGGGTTTGGGAACGCAAGTTTGAAATAGATTCGCTCTGTTACCCGCTTTGGCTGTTGCAGAAGTATGTCGATTTCACGGACGATTATTCGGTGACGGACGACGGTTTCCGCTTTGCATTGAGCAGAATCCTCGACACCTTTGAAACGGAGCAGTACCACACGGAGCGTTCAAACTACGTGCACAGCCGTCCGAAATACCCGGAATTTCCCACCCTTCAAAACGGCGGGAAGGGCACGCCCGTGGGCTATACGGGAATGGTCTGGAACGGTTACCGTCCGAGCGACGATGTCTGCGATTACGGCTATCTCGTTCCGGCAAATATGTTTGCCGTCGTGGTGCTTCGCTGGCTGGAATCTCACGCCGACCGCGCGGGGATTATCGGTCAGAGGGAGAGGATTCGCGCATTGCGCGAGCAAATCGAAGACGGTTTGCAGAGCTTTGCCGTGTATGAACACCCGGAATTCGGAAAAATCTACGTATATGAGACAGACGGGCTCGGCGGTATGAACCTGATGGACGACGCCAACGTTCCCAGTCTGCTCAGTCTGCCTTACCTCGGCTATTGTGCAAAGGACGACCCGATTTATCTCAATACGCGCCGGTTTATTTTAAGCCGTGCAAATCCGTATTATTTTGACGGCAAAATCGCCCGCGGCGTGGGCAGTCCGCATACGCCGGATAAATATATTTGGCATATCGGAATCGTTATGCAGCTTTTGACCTCCGATGACAGGGCGGAACGCGAGGAATGTTTCCGTACGCTCCTGAATACGGACGCGGGCTGTAAAGTCATGCACGAGGGATTCCACTGTGACGACGCCTCCCGCTATACGAGGCCGTGGTTCTGCTGGGCGAATACACTGTTTGCCATGGCGGTTACCGATATGAAAGAAAAAGGAGAATTGGAATGAAAAAAATTCTTTCCGTTCTGATGGCTCCGCTGTTTTGCGCCGCATGCTTTGCGGGGTGCAGCTCGGAGCCGGAAGACCCGCTCGCTTCGCTGAAAAGCGAACAGGCGCGGATTTATGCCGAACGGAGCATTTCCCTCAACGAGGCAGTAAAAGAAAAGTATTGGCAGAATGATGCCCTGTTTATGTATCACTATTATCCGAATTTCACGACGGATGCGACGGGGGACATGAGCACGGCGTTCGCATGGCCGTACACGGAGAACGTCGCCGCAAGCTGGCGTATCGCCACGCTTTCCGACGGCGCGAAAGGGCAGGTAAGCGATTATTATAAAGCCCTGCTTGACGGCTTTGAATATTATCGCGCATTCAGGAACGATTATCAGGTATATTGCGCTTCGCGCAGTACGGAAATCGGAATGGCGGCGGGAGATACGTATTACGACGATAATGTATGGATCAGCCGCGAGTTTTTGAACGCATACGAAATATTCGGAGATGAGGAATACCTCAAATCGTCCGAAGGAGTCGCAAAATTTATTTGGAGCGGCTGGGCGAACGACGAATTGGGCGGTATCTATTGGTGCGAGCAGAAGAAAAATTCGAGGAATGCCTGTTCCAATGCTCCGGCGGCGCTGCTGTTTGCACGCCTGTACGAAGCGACGGGCAACGAGGAATGGCTGGACCGCGCCAAACAGGTTTACCAATGGACTTACGATACCTTGCGCGATCCTTCCGATAACGTGTACTGGGACAATATCAGCAACGAAGGAAATATCCAGACATGGAAATTTACTTATAATACGGGCAGCATGATTGCCGCGGGCGTCAAGCTCTATGA
>CAKXBD010000088.1:6163-8909 GCA_934871445.1 uncultured bacterium
TCTCGACCAGGCAAAGGCGAGTGCCGCGGGCGCTTACGGATATTGGTTCAAGGATAAAGAAGGGTTCGATTACAAGACGATCGATTCCGTCAATCCCTGGTTTAATGTGCTTCTGTTCGATGCGTGGGTGGAACTTTACAAATATGACCCGGAAACCACGCTCGTATATATCGAAGCGTATGAAGCTAACCTCAACCATGCCTATGACATGCTGCACGACGGGTTGATGCCCTCGGATTGGGTCAATGGCTGGGCAAAAGATGAGTCTGGAAATCCCGTCATCGAAAAGGCGAATGTGCTCGATATGGCGGCAAATTCCGAAAATTTCGGCACACTCGCGTATTTTTATGAATATGTTAAGGAGTAAATAAATGAGAAAATTTGCAAAAGTTTTGGCTGCGACGTTTTCGTTTGTCTTTCTGTGCAGCGTATTCGCTTCCTGCGGAGGGGGAACGGATTCTTCTTCCGGATCTTCTTCGAGCGAATCGACCTCCCAAACGACGCCGGAGACGGTATATTATACCGTCACGTATGATGCGGACGGCGGGAGCTTGGACGGGGAAACGTCCGTGCGGGTAGAGAAAGGTAAGAGTATAACGTTGCCTTCTGCGGAGAAGCAGGATTATAAACTGAGCGGCTGGTATAACGGCGAGACGCTCGCGGGGACAGAAGGGGAAACGTACACTCCGTCGGGAGACGTCACCTTAAAGGCTCGCTGGGAGAGCACGTTGCCCGATTACGCTGCCGTCAATGAGGCTCGCGCGATTGAATACGGAAAGTTGATAAAAGAGCTGTATTGGAATTCCGACACTAAGTTGTCCAAACTGACGCCTGACGGAGGGGCTCCGTATTGCTGGCCGTTTACCGAACAGCTTTCCATGGTCAACGGAATTTTGTTGACGATGGACGAAACGCATGAGGATTATGAATTTTTCTGTGATTATTTGGTGGAGCTGATTGAAGGCATAAGGCATTACCGCGTCAAGACCGTGAACATGAGCGGCAGCGAAGCGTGGGAGAACTCAGAGCACTTTATGGCGGAGTTCGGAGAGAACGACGGCAGCGCAAATTCGTATGCCATTTATAATTCGGGCAGGAACGACGGAGCGGTGGACAGCGTGAGCGCCGGTCTGGACGGAATTTTCTTTGACGATAATGTTTGGGTTGCAAAAGAATTTTATTATGCCTATATTAATCTCGGAGACGTGAAATATTTGAACGAGTCAATTAATATCTTAAATTGGATCGTTGGAGAAGGCTACGAGGAGACGAAGGGGCTGAACGGTATTTATTGGAAATGGGCGGCTAAATTCAAATTCGAGGACAAGGCGGGCGGAGGCGGCTTGGACGATAATAACCACGCTTCTTTGAATGCGTGCTCGTCCGCACCTACGGCGATGATGCTCGTGAAATTGTATAATGCGATGGGTGACGAGAGCTTGAACGGAAAATTTGAAATCTTGCGCGCGGACTATCTCGCAAAGGCGCAGAATATTTACGAATTTTGTTATTCTGTGCTCCGCAATCCCGAATCAGGCTGTCTGCGCGATAAAATATTCCTCAGCGAAGGCTTCGAAAATATGACCGACCAAAACCAGCAGATTCAATTGGTGGACCAGCAGGAATTGGCTTATAATACGGGCACATTCATGACGGCGGGTGCCGAGCTGTATAATCAGGCAGTCGCGGCGGGCAAAGACGCCGTGGCGAAAGTATATTTGAGCAGAAACGAAAAAGTTGCGGAGGACGCGGATAAAAAATTTGCGAATACGCAGGTCGTGCAAGGCGAGTATTCATACGGCAATCACAGCTGGTTTACTTCGTTCCTGTTAGAAGGCTTTATCGATTTGAGCGACTCTGTTCCCGCATGTGCAGAATATATCGAACACATGCGCAGTTCGCTCGATTACGCATGGAACAATAATCGTGCGGAAGATAAACTTGTCAGCCCTGCTTGGATAGAGGGGTGGGATAGTTTCAGTGATAACGGAGTCAACAGCGAGGGCAATCCCCGTCAGATTCTGCTTCAATCCGCCAATGCGCATTGTTACGCCATGCTCGCGCGTTATTACGCCTGAAATATTGCGTAAAACATAAGTTACGGAAATTACGAATACAGGTCGGAACACAAAAGGTTCCGACCTGTATTTTTTTGCGCTTTAGCAAGAAGTCCCCGGTTGTACTAGAATAAAATACTTGAGTAAATAAAAACCTCTGTGTTAAAATAAGTGAAAGTTAGCGACCGCATCACTAAAAAATAAAAGGAACTATCAGACGTTGAAAGTTCGAGTTTCGTATAATACAAGAAAAAAAGGAAAAACGTATGAGAAGTATAGGAAGTGATGTATTGATTAGTTTATTGGATAAAAAATACATGAGATAAAGAAGTTATCGGAGAAAATAGAGTTGTTATATTCGATGATATTCAGACATAAGAAACGGTTGTAAAAAGTGCGTCTTAAATGGCTACCACATAGAGGGGAAAATAAAGGATATACTTTGTATTTAGGAAGGGAATATATCGGAATAGAATTGAATGAAAAATAAAGTGAAAAAGCGATAAAAAGGATAGGGAAAACGTAAAGTGAAAAAAGAAGAAAAAGTGTTGCAAACAACGTTAAAAAATGGGCAGGGATAGATATTATTGAGGACACAATAGAAAACATAAAAAAGAAAGAACAGCAAGTCCGACAGTAAATTTTATAAAAAGAAAAAGATATTGAGCCTAAATATTAGGGCACAATAG
>CAKXBD010000089.1 GCA_934871445.1 uncultured bacterium
GGAAAAGGACGGTATGATTATTTGAACGGCTGTTGGTATGAGGGCGATTTCGTCAATAACGTCTTTGAGGGAGAAGGTATATTCAGTTGGAATAAAGAACTCGGAAAGGGCGTATATCTCGTCGGAAGGTTTTCCGGCGGAGTAGCCGTATCGGGAACGAAATATTGGCCGACGAGGACAGCGGGGCTCCTTGAATATACGGGCAAATTCTCCAATACCGACAATATCGATATTACTTCTTCGGGAAGCGGCAAATATGCCTTTCCCAACGGAGATGTTTACGAGGGCGGCTTGCAGGTGACGGTTGCAGACGGAACAGACAGCACCCTGACGGGAACCGGAAGGCTGATTTATGCCGTTCCTTCATTGAGCGGAAAAGAATTAGGGCTTGACGGCGAAGCCGCTTCTTTGAAGGTAAAAGAGATATACGGCGAATTTACGTCAGGGGAAATAAATGGCTCGGCGGTGTACTATCTGACGGACGGAGAAGGCAACGCGGCGGGATATATAACGGGCCGCTATGACGGAGTTTCAAGAATCGGCGCAATAGATGCGAATTTTGAATATACGTTGCCCGAGGAATACGAGGGGAGTAAGGATTATACTCCTGTCGAAAATGAAGCATAATAAAGCGGGAAGGTGAGGCGGCGCCCGTCGGGCGGCGCCTGAAAATAAAAGCATGGAGACGTAAGAAATGAAAAGAATTTTAACTTTGGCGGTAGGGGCGATGTTGGCGCTTTCGGTTTGCGGGTTTTCGGGATGCGGGGAGAAAAACACCTCCGCAGAGCAAACGCTCACCTACGATAACGGCAGTGTATATGTAGGCGAAGTCAAGGACGGAAAGGCCAACGGCATCGGAAAATTGACGGACGCGAACGGAAATATTTGGGAAGGCGAATTTATCGATGACCTTTTGCAGGGCTATGGTAAGTATACCGGTTTTGATTTTGTAGAATATACGGGTGAATTCAAAGATTCCCTGTTTGACGGACTCGGCTACATTGTCTATTCTAATGGCGACGAATATTGGGGACAATTTGAAAACAATCAAAAGATTGGTGCGGGAAGAATGGTTTTTGCCGATTCCGGCTGTGTATACGAAGGAAGTTGGGCGGACGATAATATGTCGGGATTTGGCTGGATGTCTTGGAGCAGGGGAGATATTTATTGGGGAAATTGGAAAAACGGAACCCCGCAGGGTTTCGGCTGTAAAGTATTTTTCGATTCCGCGTTTTCTATCAAGGGGGATTATCTCACTTATAATATTTATTCCGGCAGAATGTCGGGCAACCTCATGGACGGCTGGGGCATGATGTACTATGCGGAATCGGGCGGAGTCTATGCCGGAAATTGGAAAGGCGGGGTGCGGGACGACGAAAACGGAATATATTATTTTGAGGAAGGCGCCGAATGGCTGAAATTCGTCGGCAATTTTTCCGCAGAGGAAAATGACGGCTGGATTTGGGGCGAGGGCACAATGTATTATGCCGATGGCAGGGTCGTGGAAGGAATTTTCCACGGTACGGAGCTGATTGAGGCTTCGTCCGAGACGCAAGAGCCAATATCGCCAATCGACCCTTTATCCCTTTTCATGGATAATCAGAGTTTAGTTTCAGGCTTAGAGCTTCTCGATCGGGCGAAATAAGAGAAAGGGGCTGGGAAATTTTACCCAAGGATTGCTTTCCGCGCAAATTTCTGATATAATAGCTCGTATAAGACGATTCAAGGAGAGTACTGTATGTCCGATAAAACTCTTTTATCTCAAAGAACCATGCTGGAAGAAGCGAACGCTTTTGTCTTAGAGCAACGGAAGAACGTGAACGAATTTTATAAACCCCTCTATCATTTTTCTCCGCCCTGCGGTTGGATGAACGACCCGAACGGCCTCGTCTATTTTCGAGGGGAATATCATGTATTCTATCAGTTTCATCCCTATTCGTCTCAGGGGGGATTGATGTATTGGGGCCATGCGAAAAGCCGCAATTTTACGACATGGGAGCATCTTCCCATCGCCCTTGCTCCCGATGCGCCCTATGATAAAAACGGCTGCTGGTCGGGCGGAGCAATCGTAATAGAGGACGTCCTCTATCTGATTTATACAGGACATTATGATGAAAACGGAGAGCGTAGGCAAACGCAGAATATCGCATTTTCCCGCGACGGAATCCATTTTGAAAAATATATCGGCAATTCCGTTATAGAAGCAGCATCCGCACCCATGGGAGTGTCGAAGGCAGATTTTCGCGACCCTTTTGTGTGGAAAAAAGACGGAAAATACTATTGTCTTTTGGGTACCTTGCAAAACGGTGTACCCACGGCTCTCCTTTACCGCTCGGAGAACTTTTTCGATTGGGAGTTTTTCAACATATTCTTACAGCGCGAAAATAGCGGTTACTGTTATGAATGTCCGAATATGACGAGGATAGGCGATACCGATGTATTGTTTCTTTCTCCCGTAGATTTTCCCGCGGACGGCTTTGCTTTTACGAATTGTAATTCCGTTGTCTATTCGTCGGGCAAAATCGATTATCAAAAGGGCTGCTTTGACGGCAGTCCCTTTCGGGAGGTGGACGGAGGAACGGATTTTTATGCTACCCAAGTTGTATATTCCCCCGAAGGAAAAAGTATTTTATTGGCTTGGATGAATCTTTGGAATCGCACAATGGTAACGGATCAGCTCGGACATGGTTGGCAGGGAATGTTGACTCTCCCGAGGGAGCTCGGTATAAAAGACGGAAAGCTGTTGCAAAGGCCCGCTCAGTCCCTTTTAGAATGTCTGAAAAATCCCGTCACGGTCAATGATACGTTGACGGGGGAGAAAAGCTACGCGGGAATAGAGGGAAGGACGCTTTGCCTCCGCGTCAAAGCGGATATTTCCTCTTGTCGTCGTTTCGGCGTCAAGGTGTTGTCCGACGGCGAGCATTTTTTGTCTGCCGTTTATGATAAGGAGCGGAAGCAATTTACCATAGACCGCAGAAAGAGCCTTCACGCCATTAAAGGGCATGCGCGAGAGCAGGGGAGCGAAGAAATGCGAGTTTTGCCCTACGATTGCGGCGGCTCGACGTTCAGAATGGAAATTTGGCTGGATAGATGTTCAGCCGAGGTTTTTTTAGGCGACGGGGAGGGCTCGTTGAGCATGTTGGCTTATAACGGGAACGGCGGAAAGGTTTCCTTTTTTGCAGAGGGCAAAGCCGAGCTGCATATAGAAAAGGGAGAGGTCGTCCCGACGCCTTCGCCGTAGGGATAAGCCTTGCAAAAAATAGATAAAAAAGGAATGTATGGATAAGATTCTCAGTTTGGATATTTCCGACGATAAAAAATTAAATTTTGTCGCGATGGCGCTCAGTTCTTCTCTGCGGACGGATATTTTGAAAATGCTTTCCGTTCAAAGCCGCAGCGTCAACGAAATTGCTTTTCAACTAAATATTTCTAAATCTACGGCTTCCGTAAATTTGAAGATTCTCGAAGAAGCGGGATTGGTGATGTCGGAATACCAAGCGGGTAGACATGGGTCCATGAAACTATGCTCGATTGTCAATGAACGCTTGACTATAAATTTAATGAATAATCGCGGTCAAGCAGATACGCAACTTTATACAGTGGAAATGCCCATCGGCGGTTATACGGATTTTTATATCAGTTCTCCGCCGTGCGGACTCGTGACGGAGGAAAAATATATCGGCCGCGATGACCATGTTGCTTCCTTTTATAATGTAGAGCGTTTTCGTGCACAACTGTTGTGGTTTCGCCAAGGGTTTGTGGAATATAAATTCCCCAAAGAAATTTCCGGCCGAAAGATTGAAAGTCTCGAATTTGTCTTTGAGGCATGTGCCGAAGCACCCGGTTATCGTATGGAATATCCCTCGGATATTACGATTTGGGTAAATGGGAAGGAAGTAGGTACATGGACTTGTCCGGGAGATTATGGAGGGAGAAGGGGAATCTATACGCCTGAATGGTGGTCTCTCGCTTCCACCCAGTTCGGGGAGTATAAGCGCTGGCTGATCAATTCCAAGGGAAGTTATCTCGAAGGAACGCGAATTTCCGGCGTATGCTTAAAGGATTTGAAAATTGAGGAATCGGAATGTATCACTTTTCGCATCGGAATTAAGAATGATGCGAAAAATGTCGGGGGAATCAACCTTTTCGGAGAAAAATTCGGCGATTATCCGAGAAATATTACAATGGCGATTCAATATAAAATATAGGGATATTTTCTATAAAATTAAAGTTTTCGATTCAAAGCAAATATTGTGAAATTGTTACGAAAGAAGAAATGGAAAAACGCTATATCCAAATTTTTTTTGGCCATATCGTCGAAAGCTCTGGCTTTACCAGAGCTTTTTTATAAAAAAGGCAAGAAAAAGGTTGGATTGGATAGTAAGGACGCGACTCACAATGTTAAGCGTAGAAAAACAAGTTTTGTAAAAACAGGTAAAATTTTTTCACTTTTTTGATTGACTATTTCGGAAAAATGTTTTAATATAATAGAAAGGAAATAAAACTTTGCAAAAATCAATAAGGAAGGAATTTGAAATGAACAGAATTATGCCGGCATATCCTCTCTTTGTCAAGGATCCGAATTTTTCTCTTTGGTCGGTCACGGAAGAACTTTGCAGCGCGAATCTCCAAAGTTGGTGGGGTGCGGAAAAGAAGATTTACGGATTTTTGAAAACGGGCGGAAAGACCTATTGCTTTATGGGAAATGC
Organism: uncultured bacterium; assembly: GCA_934871445.1. Classification (GTDB taxonomy): domain Bacteria; phylum Bacillota; class Clostridia; order Christensenellales; family Borkfalkiaceae; genus Scatosoma. Next base: position 4,710 of record CAKXBD010000089.1, read on the forward strand.
CGAGGATTTTTCCTGCTTCGGAGTGGAAAAAGCGAAACAGCTTTCTCTTTCCGTTACGGCGTTTTCTACCGATTACGAATTTTCTGCGGGGGAAGCGAAGCTGAAACTTAAATTCGTCTCTCCCCTGCCCCCGGATGATCTCGATTTATTCTCTATGCCTGTCTGCTATATGGAATACGAGGTTTCGGGGGTAGACGACGCCGAACTTTCCGTATTCGTCAACCGCCGTATCTCCTATAACGACGTCGCAGAAAATTCCAATCGCGGTGTCCGCGGCGGCGTAATCGCGTTGAATGGCTTTGAAAGCGCATTTATGGGGCTCAAACGGCAGCTGCCGCTTTCAAATAACGATGATGCCGTCGGCGCGGATTGGGGATATTTCTATCTTTCGGGAGAAAACGCATATATTTTGGACGAAAAGGACCTCTCCGCCTATCTTTCCTGCGGCTTCAAAGAATTTTTCGGGAACGGAGAAGAGAAATACATGGGTTCTTTGAACGTCGGAGAAAAAGGCGCGGTGATGCTCGGATATGACGACGTCGTTTCCATAGACTATTTCGGGGATTTTCTGAAAGGATATTATCTCGAAAAACATACGATTATAGAGGCTCTGGAATACATATTCAAAAATTATCCTTCTATCGACGGCGATTTGACGGCGTTTGACGAGGATTTGAGAAAGCGCGCGGAAAAGTACGGCGGGGAATATCTCGATATTTTGTATGCCTCTCTGCGCCAAAGTATGGCTGCGCATAAGCTGGTTCGAGATAAGGAGGGAAAACTCCTTTTCCTGTCCAAGGAATGTCGCTCGAACGGCTGTATTGCAACGGTAGATGTCAGCTATCCTTCCATACCGCTCTTTCTTTTATATAACCCTGAGTTGATTAAGGGGATGATGCGGCCGATTTTGAAATTTTCAAAAATGCCCGTATGGAAATACGATTTTGCTCCGCATGATGTGGGAACCTATCCCGCTTGCTGTGGGCAAGTCTATGGCCTCAAAACGGATAAGACGCATTATCACGGGAATTATGCGAAAGAGGGTTGGATAGAAACGCATGCTCCGCTTTATTTGCTGCCTGCATCTTTTGACGCCTATGATTTCAATATGCAGATGCCGGTGGAGGAATGTGCCAATATGCTGATAATGTTCCTCGCCTGTTACCGTTTTGACGGCGATATAGACTTTTTCAAACAGGACTATTCTCTTGCGGAGTGTTGGGTAGAATATCTCGTCCGCTATGGATTAAGGCCGGAAAACCAGCTCTGTACGGACGACTTTGCCGGACATCTCAAAAACAATATCAATTTGGCAATCAAGGCCACAGTGGGGATCGCGGCCTATGCGGAGCTCGCCGTCGCGTGCGGAAAGGCGGAGGTCGGCGCAAAATACCGCAAAATCGCGGAGGATTTCGCTGCTGAAATTTCCGCTTTCGGAGCGAAATTTTCTCATCTGCCCCTTACTTGGGATACGGGAGAAGAGACTTTCAGTCTGAAATATAATTTCGCTTTTGAAAAACTTTTTAATCTCGGACTGTTCTCTCAATCGATTTTGGAAAGGGAAGTGGATTACTATCTCGAAAAATGCGGACGTTTCGGTACTCCGCTGGATACCCGCAACGGATATATCAAGAGCGATTGGCTGATGTGGTCGGCCTCTTTGACGGACGACCTTTCCAAAAAGAAGAAGCTCATTTCCGCCTTGGACGTATATCTGAAACAGTCTCCCGACAGAGTTCCCTTCTCCGATTGGTATGAGGCAAAGGACGGTTCGCATTATCATTTCCTCGCTCGTTCCGTGCAGGGCGGCTGCTTTATTCTTCTCCTCAAAGATAAAAATTCATAATAAAGAGAAAGGCTCCGCGGCAGAATAAGCGGAGCCTTTTTATTTATTTGTAAAGGGGATATAAATCGGACTTATGCCGTCAATTGAGGAATGACAAGGGAGAGGATAACGAGTGCGCCCAAAGCGATGCGATACCAGCCGAAGGGCTTGAAGTTATGTCTCTTGACGAAATTCATTAAAAATTTGATTACAATCAAAGAGACGATAAACGCAACGGCGGAACCGAGCAGGAGAACGAGAATTTCCGTTCCGCCCAAGACACCCCCGCCGATAAAAAATTTCAGCATTTTGAAACCGCTTGCGCCGATCATTACGGGGACGGCGAGGAAGAAGGTAAATTCCGCGGCTGCGGGGCGGGCCACTCCGACGAGCAGAGCGCCCAAAATCGTTGCGCCCGAACGGGAGGTTCCCGGAATGAGAGAGAGTATCTGAAACGCTCCGATGATAATGGCGGTCTTGTAGTCGATATCCTGTGTGGTCTGAATCCGAAATTCCCGTTTTTTGTTGCGGTTTTCTACGATGATAAAGGCGATACCGTAGATAATCAGCATGAGCGAGATGACGAGCGGAGTATGCAGATATTCTTCGAGAACGTCGTCCAAGGGAATCCCGATGATTGCGGCGGGGAGACATGCGACTAAGACTTTGCCCCAGAGAGAAAAAATATCCCTTTGCACGACGGGCTTTTCCTTGAAACGGAAGGGAAACAGCTTTTTCCAAAACAGCACCACGACGGCCAAAATTGCCCCTAACTGAATGACGACGAAGAACATGGATTTGAAATCCTCGGTCACGTTTTTAAGAGGCCAGAAGCTGTCGAACAAAAGCATGTGTCCGGTGCTGGAAATAGGAAGCCATTCGGTAATTCCCTCTATAATGCCGAGAAGGATAACTTGTAGGATAACGATAAAGCCCATATAAATTCTCCCGTTTCGCTATACATACGATATGCAAGAATGACAAAATTATAACATGGATTTTGCGATATGTCAACAATATTCACGAGAATTTCGTAAAAATAAACAAAAAATTTTCGTTAAAACTATTGCAATTGCCTTAAAGATGTGTTATAATGATAATGTATTCAAGATAGAAACTGTAAACGACTACGGTTTTGATTTTGCCTTATGCAACACGAGATCGACGTTTGAATGTTCTTATTCAGGGTACAAAAATTTTTATTTCTATGGAGGTACCCGAGATGAGTCAAGGTACGGTTAAGTGGTTTAATTCTGAAAAAGGCTATGGCTTTATTGCAAACGATGAGGGCGGTGACGACGTTTTCGTACATTATTCTGCCATTCAGGCGGAAGGTTATAAGAGTCTGAAAGAGGGGCAGAAAGTTTCTTTTGAGACGGAAACCGATCCCAAGAACCCCAATAAGTTGCGCGCGGTCAACGTTACGGCTCTGTAATTTTTTTGAGCGAAAGAAAGGCGAAAGTGTTTTTGTGGCGGCCGCGTTATTTGTAAGATTGCGCTACACGGCGAAAATTTGTATTTTCAACCCCACTCGTCTTGATATTTAGACGGGGGGGGGGGGTCTTTTTATTTGAAGGAATTGATTGCATGCAAGATAATGAAAAATTTCCCGCGGAAGACGATACGCAGTCCGGCTCGTCTCCGTCTTCGTCTGCCTCCGAGCCGTCTCCGAATTTGTCGGACGCGGACAAGGATGAGGCGAAGGCTCGTTCGGTGACGGACGAGGAACAATTAAATGCTTGTCCTGTTACAGACGCGGAAAAATCAAATTCTTGTTCCGTCGAGGAGGGAGAGCAGTCGAATTGCCACCGCGGTGCGGGAGAGGCGTCTCCGCATAAGCTTTCTTTTTGGGCTCGCTGCAAAGAACGGTTAAAGGTGTGGAAAAATGCACTCGTTCAGGCTTTGGGCGAGCGGTCTGCGGAAGTCAAGCACGCAAAAGCGAAGCGTATTGCGGTTGGGGTAGGGCTTGCTTTAATTGTATTGTTTTTCCTCGTGTTTTATTTTACCGTCGGTTGGAAAATCGCCCAATTCGTCAAGGATCCGGAAGAATTCAAGGCATGGCTGAAAAGTTTTGACGAAGGAAATCAGGTCGGAAGTATTCTCATTTTTATTTTTCTCCGTATCGTGCAGACGGTATTGAAGCTCATTCCCGGTGAAGCCTTGGAGATTGCCGCGGGGTGTGCGTTCGGTACGTGGGAGGGACTGCTTTGGTGTTCGGTAGGAAGTTTTATCGGCTCATTGATTATCGTTTTGCTGGGCAAAAAATATGGTATGAGGCTGGTGGGGTTGTTCGTCTCTCCTGAAAAAATGCAGTCGATTGCGTTT
>CAKXBD010000090.1 GCA_934871445.1 uncultured bacterium
GGCACGGCCATAACGATTTCCATAAAGCGGTAGCGAACGCGACGACCGCATGGCTCTACGGCGCGAGCGGCGTCAACTGTTCCATGCTGGGAATCGGCGAGCGCACGGGCAATATTCCCTTGGAAGCCATGGTGCTCGAATACGCTTCTCTGCGCGGTTCTCTGGACGGAATGGATACGACGGTCATCACGGAAATCGCGGATTATTATAGGGACGTAATCGGGTTCGATATTCCGCCGATGATGCCGTATGTCGGGAGCAGCTTCAATGTCACGCGCGCGGGCATACACGCGGACGGGCTCATGAAGGACGAGCGGATTTATAATATTTTCGATACGAAAAAGATACTCAATAAGAGCGCGGGAGTCATGCTGGGCCCGAACAGCGGCCTTGCGGGCGTCGCCTATTGGATAAATCAGCATTACGGCTTTAAGGGGGACGAGCTCGTCATGAAGGGCGACGACGCGGTAATCGAATTAAAGAATCGAATCGATGCAATTTACGAAGACGGGAGGGTGTCCGTCGTTTCCGAAGAGGAACTCGAAACGATGCTTTCGGAAATCGATTCCGCCCGCTTCGGCAAAAAATAATAAAATTCAGAGGTATAAAGGAAGAATATGGGACAGACAATCGCACAGAAAATCATCGCAAAACATCTCGTTTCGGGCGAAATGAAGGCGGGAAAGGAAATCGCCTTGAAAATCGACCAGACGCTTACGCAGGACGCGACGGGCACGATGGCGTATCTCGAATTTGAGAGCATGGGCGTCGAGCGCGTCCGCACGGAGCGCTCCGTAGCTTATGTAGACCATAATACGCTGCAAACGGGCTTTGAGAATCCCGACGACCACCGTTTTATTCGCACGATCGCGAAAAAACACGGCATCTATTTTTCCCGTCCGGGAAACGGAATCTGCCATCAGGTACATCTCGAACGCTTCGGGATTCCGGGCAAGACGCTCATCGGCTCCGACAGCCATACGCCCACGGGCGGAGGGCTGGGAATGCTATCGTTCGTCGCGGGCGGTATGGACGTCGCGGTGGCGATGGGCGGCGGAGCCTATTATATTACCATGCCGAAAATGCTGAAAGTGAATTTGAAGGGGCGCCTTCGTCCGTTTGTCACGGCGAAGGACGTCAGCTTGGAAATTCTCCGTCTGCTCTCGGTAAAGGGCGGAGTAGGCTATATCATTGAATGGGGCGGCGAGGGGATCAAGACGCTCTCCGTTCCCGAGCGGGCGACGATTACCAACATGGGCACGGAGCTGGGCGCCACGACTTCGATTTTCCCTTCCGACGAAGTGACTCGGGCGTTTTTGAAGGCGCAGGGGCGCGAGGGCGACTTCGTCCCTTTGGAAAGCGATTCCGATGCCGTTTACGACAAGATAATAGAAATCGACCTCGACGTGCTGGAACCCATGATCGCCATGCCGCACAGTCCCGATAACGTGGTGAAGGTGAGCGAGGTGGAGGGAATGAAAGTGGATCAGGTATGTATCGGCTCCTGTACCAATTCTTCTTTGTATGACATGTTGAAGGCGGCGGCGATTTTCCGCGGCAGGACGGTGGCGGACAGCGTGGACGTCTCTGTTTCCCCGGGTTCGAGACAGGTGCTCGCGGAGCTCATGCGAAGCGGCGCGGCGGAGGATTTCCTTTCCGCGGGCGCGCGGCTTTTGGAATGTGCCTGCGGCCCTTGCATCGGCATGGGCTTTTCTCCCAGCTCGGGCGGCGTATCCCTTCGGACGTTCAACCGCAACTTTGAAGGCAGAAGCGGCACAAAGGACGCTAAGGTGTGCCTTTGTTCTCCCGAGACGGCGGCGGCTTCGGCGCTGGCGGGGTATATCTTCGACCCTCGGAAATTAGACGTCAGCCTCGCGGTCAAAATGCCCGAAACCTTCCATACGGACGACAGCGGAATACTTCCTCCCGTATCGGCGGAGGAGAGCAAGGCCGTGGAGGTCCTTCGCGGTCCGAACATCAAGCCCTTCCCCGTAAACACGCCCGTGCCCGATAAGATGACGGTAAAGGTTTCGTTAAAGACGGGGGACAATATCACGACCGATCACATCATGCCCGCGGGCGCGAAAATTCTTCCCTTCCGTTCCAATATTCCGTATATGTCGCAGTTTTGTTTCTCCGCGGTGGATAAGGAATTTCCCGAACGCGCGAAGGCGTATAAAGCGAGCGTCATCATCGGCGGCGTAAATTACGGACAGGGTTCCTCGCGCGAGCATGCGGCGCTCGTCCCGATGTATCTGGGAATAAAGGCGGTTGCGGCAAAAAGTTTCGCGCGCATTCACGCGGCAAACTTGATCAACGCGGGGATTTTGCCCCTCGAATTTGAGGACGCTTCGGACTACGACGGCATTTCTCTTTCTGACGAATTGGAAATGGACGACTTGTACGCCGGACTGAAAGCGGGGCGCGTAAAAGTATTGAATAAGACGACGGGGAAGACGTTCTGTCTTAAATGTTCCCTGACGGAACGGACCTACGGAATTTTGCGCGCGGGCGGACTTTTGAACTATACGAAGGAGGGAAACGCATGAATATTCATCAATCGGAAATCGACAAGGCGGCGGAAAAATTCAAGGCGCTTTTGACGGCGCAGTGCGCGCGGGCGGAGCGGATGAAAAATCCCCCCGCGCGGAAGGGCGGAAAGGAAAAAATCAGAATAGGGCTCATCGACGGGGACGGAATTGGCCCGATTATCGTCAGACAAGCGAAGAAGGTGCTGTCGTCGCTCTTGAAGGAGGAGACGGAAGCGGGAAAGGCGGAGCTCGTCGATATCGACGGATTGACGCTTGAAAACCGCCTTCATTCGGGGACTTCGGTACCCGAAGATATTCTGGAAAAAATAAAGACGTGCGACGTGCTCTTGAAGGGGCCGACGGAAACCCCCAAGGGCGGAACGATGGAAAGCGCCAATGTGACGTTACGGCGGGAGCTCGATCTTTTTTCCAATGTCCGTCCCGTACGGATTAAAGAGGAAGGAATCGAGTGGACGTTTTTCAGGGAGAACACGGAGGGAGAATACGTGCTCGGCAGTTCGGGGATAGAAATTCCGGGACTTTTGGCATTCGATTTCAAGGTGACGACGGACGAAGGCACGCGGAGAATCGCGCGTGCGGCGTTCGATTTTGCGAAGAAAAACGGCAAAACGCACGTCAGTATCGTGACGAAGGCGAATATAATGAAAAAGACGGACGGAAAATTTTCGGAACTTTGCCGCGAAGTGGCGGCGGAATATCCCGATATTACGGCCGAAGATTATTATATCGACATCATGTGCGCGAATCTGGTGAATAAAGACATTCGGAGTAAATTTCAGGTATTCGTCCTGCCCAATCTGTATGGCGACATCATCACTGACGAAGCGGCGCAGCTTCAAGGCGGAGTAGGTACGGCAGGCAGCGCGAATATCGGCTCCGAATACGCCATGTTCGAGGCGGTGCACGGCAGCGCGCCCCGCCTGATCGCGGAGGGGCTCGGGGAGTACGCTTCTCCCGAGAGCATTCTCCGCGCGGCGGCGATGCTGCTTTCGCATATCGGGTACGCGGAAAAGAGCGAGCGCCTGAACAGAGCGCTGGACGAAACTTCCTCCCGTCTCGTGTGTAACGGCACGAAAGAGGGGGTAACGGCGGAGGAGTACGGAAAGGCGGTTTTGGGTGCGCTTTGAGGGGGAAAGCATGAGAATTGTCGTAAAGATAGGGACATCGACGCTCGCGCACGCGACGGGAAAAATCAATCTCCGCCGCGTGGAGGAGCTCTGCCGCACCATGAGCGATTTGAAGAATGCGGGTCACGAAATCATCTTGGTTTCGTCGGGTGCCATCGGCATGGGAGCGGGAAAGCTCGGACTCCGTTCCCGCCCGTCGGATATGCCCTCCAAACAGGCGGCGGCCGCAGTCGGCCAATGCGAATTGATGTATGTTTACGATAAGCTGTTCGGGGAGTACGGCCATACGGTGGCGCAGATTCTTTTGACGGGTGAGGATATCGAAGACGATACCCGCCGCACGAATTTCCGCAACACGCTCTTTCGGCTTTTGGAATTCGGCGCGCTTCCCGTCGTCAACGAAAACGATACGGTGGCGACGAAAGAAATCGTCATCGGGGATAACGATACATTATCCGCCGTCGTCGCCGTGAACGCGGAAGCCGACTTATTGATTCTGCTGTCGGACGTAGACGGACTGTATACGGGCGATCCCCGCACGCACGCGGACGCGAAATTTCTTTCGGAGGTCGAGGCTCTCACTCCCGAAATCTTGTCTCTCGGCGAAGGGGAAGGCTCGGCCCTCGGCACGGGCGGCATGCGCACCAAACTTCACGCGGCGGAAATAGCGACGTCTGCGGGAATTGATATGGTCATCGCCAACGGTTCCCGTCCCTCCGTGCTTTACGACATCGTAGAGGGGCGTCCCTGTGGCACAAAATTTTCGGGGAGGCGGAAAGAGATATGAAAACGATGCAAGAGACCTTGCGGGAAGCGAAATCGGCAAAAACGGTTGCGGCGACGCTCTCCTCCGAGCGGAAAAACCAAGCGCTTTCCGCCATGGCGGATGCGCTGATTTTCGATACGCCCCGCATACTTGCGGCAAATAAAGCGGACATTTCCGCTTCCCGCCTTTCGCCGTCCATGACCGACCGATTGACGTTGACGGAGAAAAGGATAGTCGAGATGTCGGAGGGAATCCGAGCGGTAGCAAAACTCCCCGACCCCGTGGGGAGAGTGCTGGAAAGAATCCTTCGCCCGAACGGTCTGAAAATCGAAAAGGTCTCCGTCCCCATGGGGGTGGTGGCCGTTATCTATGAAAGCCGTCCGAACGTCACGTCGGACGCGGCGGCGCTCTGTCTCAAAAGCGGCAATGCCTGCGTGCTCCGCGGGGGAAAGGAAGCCTTTTCCACGTCCTTTGAAATCGTAAAATCTCTCCGCCGCGCCCTGTCGTCGGCAGGACTTCCCGAAGCGCTCGTCTCCATGTCGGAGGATACGAGTCGGGAAGGGGCAGGCGCGCTCATGCGCGCCCGCGGTTTCGTCGATCTCCTCATTCCCCGCGGCGGAGCGGGGCTGATTCGCTCCTGCGTGGAAAACGCCACGGTGCCCTGTATTCAGACGGGGACGGGAATCTGTCATATTTACGTCGATAAGAGCGCGGATTTTCAAATGGCGCTCGATATTATAGACAATGCCAAAACCTCCCGTCCCTCCGTCTGTAACGCGGCAGAAGTCTGCCTCGTACATAAAGATATCGCCCCGACCTTTTTGCCGCTCTTAAAGGAACGCCTGACGGACGAACGCGGGAAAAGGGGACAAACGCCCGTCGAACTCCGCTTGGACGATCGGGCAGCGAAATATATTTCGGGAACGCGGGCGGGAGCGGAGGATTTCGATACGGAATTTCTCGACTACATTCTCGCGGTGGGGGTGACGGACGACGTTTATTCGGCGGCGGAACATATTTCGGCACACTCCACGGGGCACAGCGAAGCGATCGTCGCTTCGGACGAAAAAGCGCAAAGCGCCTTTTTGTCTCTCGTAGACAGCGCGGCGGTCTATGTGAACGCCTCCACGAGATTTACGGACGGCGGGGAATTCGGATTGGGCTGCGAAATGGGCATTTCCACGCAAAAGCTCCATGCCCGCGGTCCGATGGGCTTAAAGGAGCTCACTTCTTGGAAATATGAAATCAGAGGCAACGGCCAAATCAGATAAAAACGGCGGCGATTAAAAGCGGTCGGCTCTGCGCGGACAATGCGTCCCTGTATTTTTGAAAAACGGCATAAAGAATTTTTGCGGTACGGCGGTGCCGCCGCTTTCGATAGAATTTTATGGAGGAACTTATCGCGATGAATACTTATGGTTTTATAGGCGTGGGCAATATGGGCGGAGCCTTGGCGCGGGCGGTCTGTCGGAAATTTCCGCGGGAAACGCTCCTTTCGGGGCGTACTTCCGCCCGCGCGGAAAGCCTCGCCAAAGAGCTCGGCTGCCGCGCGTCGGACCCTCGCGTGGTCGCGGAAAGCTGCCGCTATATTTTTCTCGGCGTAAAGCCTCAGACCATGCCCGGGCTTCTTTCCGAGCTCTCGCCCGTCTTTGCGGCGCGCATGAAACGAGGCGAACGCTTTGTTCTCGTTTCCATGGCGGCGGGCTTGACAACGGATACGATTTCCTCGCTTTCGGGCGGAGTCCCCGTAATCCGAATCATGCCCAACACTCCCGTGGCGGTGGGGGCGGGAATGACGCTCGCGTGCGCCGATTTCTCGGTGACAGAAGAGGAATTTTCGGGGCTCCTTTCCGCGCTGGAATATGCGGGCCGCACGGACAGAATCGACGTATGGGAGATGGATGCGGCGAGCGTCGTCGCCGGCTGTTCCCCCGCCTATATGTTCCTGTTTGTCAAGGCGCTCGCGGACGCGGGCGCGGCGCTCGGTTTGAGCGAGGAAAAGGCTTTGATATATGCCGAGCAATCGATGTTCGGCGCGGCGAAATTGGCGCTGGAAACGGGAACGCCGCCCGACGCGCTCAAAACCGCGGTATGTAGTCCGGGCGGCTCGACGATAGAGGGCGTAAAGAGCTTTGAACGTGCGGAACTGGACAGAATCGTAAAGGAGGCGGCGTCCGCCTCGTATAAGCGGACGAAGGAGCTGGCGGGAAAATAAAAATCGGGAGGCGGATATGGCGAAAGGGCTGACGGTCGTAAAGGATTACGCTTCGGTTTTGGGCTTGCGGGAAACGGAGCGCGCCATCAAGGACGTAAAGGACATTTTCGAGCGCACGTTGTCGGAAAAACTCAATCTGGAAAGGATAACGGCGCCGTTGTTCGTGGAAAAATCGAGCGGCATCAACGACGATTTGAACGGTACGGAGCGCAAGGTGGAATTTTCTCTGAAAGCGAGCGGAACGGACTGTGAAATCGTGCAATCGCTGGCGAAGTGGAAGCGTATGGCGCTGTATCGGTACGGTTTTTCCGCGGGCGAGGGATTGTATACGGACATGAACGCCATTCGTCGCGACGACGAAATGGACAATATCCACTCGGTATTCGTGGACCAGTGGGATTGGGAGCGGGTGATAGCGGAAGGGGAAAGGAACGTCGAATTTCTCAAAGAGACGGCGAAAAAGTTGGCCGAAGCGGTCTTTGAGACGCATCGCCGAATCAAGCTGCTCTATCCTGTCCTCACGCGGCGGCTGGACGAGAAGGTGTATTTCGTCACTTCGGGGGAATTGGAGGAAAGGTATCCCGATTTGACCCCGAAGGAAAGGGAAAGCGCGATTTTGCGGGAACATCATACGACGTTCTTGATGCAAATCGGGGAGAAACTGAAAAACGGATTTCCCCACGACGGACGATCTCCCGATTATGACGATTGGACGCTGAACGGAGACCTTCTCTTTTGGAACGAGCTTTTGGAAGCGCCCTTGGAGCTTTCCTCCATGGGAATCCGCGTCGACGCGGCGGCGCTCAAACGTCAGCTGCGGCTTTCGGGTACGGAAGAAAGGATGAAATATCCGTATCATAAAATGGTTGCAAAGGGACAGCTTCCCCTGACGATAGGCGGGGGGATAGGACAGTCGAGGATGTGCCTTCTCCTGCTCGAAAAGCTGCATATCGGAGAGGTGCAGGCGTCCGTATGGGGAGAGGACGTTGCGGAGGAGTGTAAAAAGTTCGGTATCAGAATTTTGTAAACAGTAAGAAAGAGAGACGGAAAAAAGTGCAACTCCCATAGGGGGGAATAAAAATATCAAATTTTATAGAATTGTACTTTCAAGCGAGCGAAAAAATAAAACAGGTTGAGTTTTCAAAACTCGGCCTGTTTTTTACTATAAAGAAAAGCCACTCGATAGTCACGTGGTCGGATATAAATATGGGTCACGGGGAAAGCAGGGATAAGTGTCACTCACTTCAAGCGCGGGTAGTATTACTAGTACAATGTAACTGATCTAGTTTTAACCTATTGAACTCACCGTTGTATGTAGCGATCAGAAATTTTTTTCTATGATAAAAAGTTGAAAAATTTTTGAAAAAAGTATTGACAAATCAAAAATTTGTGTTATACTATAATAGTAATTAATATTTACTATTATGGAGGTGTAATATGAAAAGAGAGATCAAGATAGTAATTATCGGTGCCGGAAGCACCTATACCCCGGAATTGATAGAAGGATTAATAAAAAAGCGTAACGATTTAGATATTCGAGAGCTCGCATTGATGGATATTGATTCGGAAAAATTGGAAATTGTAGGAAATATGGCGCGCAGGATGTTGGCGGCAAAGGAAATCTCGTGGCCTGTAAATTTTTATGATACTTATAATTGCGTATCAGGAGCCGATTATGTCATTACGCAGATCCGAGTAGGAAAGTTACTTGCGCGGATTAATGATGAAAAAATTCCGTTAAAATATGGAATGATCGGGCAGGAGACATGTGGTATCGGAGGCTTTTTTAAGGCGCTGCGTACGATTCCGGTTTTGTATCGGATTGCAGAAAAAATGCAGGCGCTTTGCCCGAATGCCGTAATGATCAATTTTACCAATCCTTCCGGTATCGTAGCTCAGGCGTTACTTCGGAAAAAGATTCGTTCGGTCGGATTGTGCAATTGTCCCTTTGCGATGGAAAAG
>CAKXBD010000091.1 GCA_934871445.1 uncultured bacterium
GCGTTCGACGGAAGCCCCGCCGCGGCGGCAAAATCGTTCCCCGTGCCCGACGGGATTAATCCGAGACGGCAAGAGGAAGGGTCGGAAATGCCGTTCAGGACTTCGTGCAGCGTGCCGTCGCCGCCCACGACGATGATTTCCTTTTCCCCCGACGAGGTCAGCCGTTCGGAAAACTCCTTCGCTTCGCCCGCGCGGGTCGTCTCGAAAACGGAATATTCCGCGCCGCGCTCCGAAAAAAGTTTCAAGGCCGTTTTCAGATTTTTTCTTCCCTTTCCTTTCCCCGCGTTCGGATTGACGATAATACAATACATTTTAGCGTTTTCCTTTGTGAAATTTGTTAAAGCCGTCTGACATTTTCCGTCTTTTTTCTCGTGCAGACAAAAAATTGTTCGGATATATTATATAATACTTTACCGATAATTGCAATTTATTTTATAATTTGGTATACTGTAAAAGAAAAAAATTTTTGAGGAATTTTGTCTATGCAGCGAATCATTCCCGAAAAACTTCTCCGTTTGGCCAGAAGCTGCCCCCGCCCCCTCTACGTGGTGGGCGGAAGCGTGCGCGATTTTCTCGCGGGACTCACGAGGGAAACAAGCGATTGGGATATTTGCTCCCCCATGAGCACGGAGGAGCTCGTCTCCGCCGCCGAAGCCTGCGGATTGTGCGCCGAGGCGGTATACAAAAACACGGGTACCGTCAAGCTCAAAGGAGACGGGATCGACTACGAATACACCTGCTTCCGTTCGGACAAATACGTGCGCGGCACCCATGTCCCCGCCGAAATCTTTTTCACCGACGACATTTCCCTCGACGCGAAACGGCGGGACTTCACCGCCAACGCCGTCTATTACGACATCGCCGCCGATAAATTTCTCGACCCGCTCGGCGGCAGAGCGGACATCGAACAAAAAAGGCTGAAAACGGTCGACGATGCGGGAAAAGTATTCGGAGAGGACGGACTTCGGCTCATGCGGCTTGCAAGACAGGCGGGACAGCTCGGCTTTACCCCGACGGCGGAGTGTATCGAAGGCGCAGCGGCCAACGCCTCCCTCATCTCGGACATCTCCCCCGAACGGATATGGGCGGAACTGAACGCCATTCTCCGCGCGGACAAAAAATACGGCAACCGCAAGGGACATTACGAGGGGCTGAAAATCCTCGATAAAACGGGCGTGCTCGATTATATCCTGCCCGAACTCGCGCTCGGGCGCGGCATGGCCCAGAGAAGCGATTTCCACGCGCACGACGTCCTCGAACACACCTTCCGCGCCGTCCTGTACGCGGACGAGCGCGTGAGAGCCGCCGCCCTTTTGCACGACGTCGGAAAGCCCTTCTGCATGAAACGGGACGGAAACGCCTTTTTACACCCCGAAGAGGGGGAACGCATCGCGGGAGAAATCCTCGCCCGATTCCGCGCACCCAAGAGAGAGATGGCGGAGATAAAAGCGCTCGTCCGCCTGCACATGTACGACTTCGACGGAAAAGTGCGGGAGGGAAAGCTCAGGAGATTTTTCGTTCTCCGCTTCGACCTGCTCGAAAAGCTGATGCTTCTGAAACAGGCGGACTATTCGGGCTGCAAGGACGATCTTTCCGTCTGCCCCACCAATCTGAAATGGGAAGCGCTCCTTCAAAAAATGCGCGCGGAGGGCGCGCCGCTCAAAAAGTCCGAACTCGCCGTTTCGGGCGGAGACCTGAAAGACGCGGGGATCCCACCGTCGTCCATCTCGCTCGTCCTCGACGAGCTTTTGCTGCAATGTGTACTCTGTCCCGCTTTGAACCGAAAGGAAAAACTCCTCTCGCTCGCACGGGGCAAAAAGTACGGCACAGACGGCAAATAAAAACAGTACAACGACAAAACCAAATACCCAAGAAAAAATTACAAGGAAAAAATCATGACGGAAAAAACGCTCATCGTTATCTGCATCGCCCTGTTGCTTCTCGTCGTCCTCCTGCAGCTCGTCCTGCTTTCAAGAAAACCGAAAAACGCGCAGAACGGAAACGACACAGGCATGGACGCGGTGAAGGAAAAACTCGACAAGCTCGGCGGCGTCGCCGACTACACGAATAAGGCGATCACTTCGCTCGGCTCCATGACGGAATACCGACTCAACAACATGCAAAAGACGGTCGGAGAACAGCTCCGCTACGTCGCGGAAAACAACCAGCGAGCGCTCGACGAAATACGCCGCACCGTGAACGACAAGCTGTCCGAAACGCTCGAAAGCAAGCTGACGGAAAGCTATTCCGTCATTCAACAGCGCCTGGAAGCCGTATACCGCGGCATCGGAGAGGTGCAGAGCCTCGCCGCCAGCGTCTCCGACATCAAAAAGGTGTTCTCCAACGTCAAACTGCGCGGCACCTGGGGAGAAATGCAGCTCGGCGCCCTGCTTTCGCAAATGCTGGCGCCCAATCAATACGCGGCTTCGGTCAAGCTCAATCCGCTGACGGATTCCATGGTCGATTTCGCCGTGCTCCTACCCGAAAAAAACGGCGCCTGCGTCTATCTGCCCATAGACAGCAAATTCCCCATAGAAGAATATCAGCGGCTCATCGACGCGGAAAACGCCTGCAACCGCGAAGCGGAGGAACGGGCCTTGAAAAACCTCGGCCGGGCAGTCAAATTACAGGCGGATTCCATCGCTTCCAAATATATCCTCCCCCCTCGCACGACCGATTTCGCCGTCATGTATCTCCCGATAGAAAGTCTCTATGCGGAAGTGCTCAAAATCCCCGATCTGAGCGAATATCTCTCTTTAAGGCGAATCCTCGTCTGCGGCCCCACCAATCTGAGCGCCCTCCTCTCCACGTTGCAGACGGGCTTCAAAGTATCCGCGATAGAACGCCGCTCTCAGGAACTTTGGCAGCTTCTGGCGGTATTCAAGCACGAGTTCGGAAAGTTTACCGACGTGCTCGAAAAGACGCAGAAAAAATTGCAGGAAGCGCAGGATACGATAGAAAACGCCGCGGGAAGGACAAGGATTATCGCAAAAAAACTCAAAGACGTCGACCTCGGAAGCTCGGGCGGCGGACTTCTGTCCGATTTTCCCGACGATCCGCCCCCTACGGACGGAAGATACTGATTTTGTCGTTATTTTCGGGGAAATACTTGCATTTTTATTCGAAATACGCTATAATGTAGGTATACATCATACGGAGAAAATATTTATGCATATCATAAAATTACAGGAAACGGAAACGCAGGGCGTTTTTTCTCTCTCGGAAGAAAGTTTCGTCTTTAAGGAAGGCCGCGTGCAGGGGGCAAAGCTCGGAAAAAGCGACGGCGCGCTCCTCGTCAAAGAGGCCGAACGCTTCAAATTATTCTCGGAAGGAAAAGATTTTCTCAAAATTCTCGAAGGAAACGGCTATTTCAAATGGAAAAAGGGCGAAATTCCTTTCGCTTCGGGCGAATGTTTCGAAATCCAAGCCGCGGGCGAATACGAAGTCAACGGCTCTCCTAAATTTTTGGTCGTCAGAAAGTGAGGTAACGGACTTATGGCACACTACGAAGAAGATTACGAATACGAACCTGAACGCAAAAGTCACTTTTGGAGCAAATTTCTCGCCGTCCTGCTCGGTTTTATCCTGGGGCTCATCTGTACGCTCGGCGGACTCGCGGGACTCGGATATGTGCTTTTTGCAAAGATAAAAATCAAGGACGGATTTGATACCGTCAATAAAATTACGGGCAGCGATATCGATTATACCGAATATATCACCGAAGAATACGCTCAAAAGACGGTTTACGGCCTTCTCAAAGACTTAAACCAGCTCGCCTCCGACTTCCAAAGCGGCAACGCCAGCCTTTCTTCCTTGGAAAAATTCTCCCCCATGGTGCGCAAGACCGCCGAAAAATTGACGGAACAGATGGGCGAATACGGCGTCGTCGTCGACGCGGATGTGTTCCTCGCCACGCCTCTTTCGGAAATGAGCACCTTTTTTAAGGACACCGTAAACGATATAGAAATAGGCACCATGCTCGACAAGGCGGGAATGTTGGAGGAGACAAACGACAGTTATTCCCTCCTCATGGCGCTTTGCTACGGCGAGGAAGGAGAGGATTATACCTTCGACCAAGAGGGCAACGTCGTCATGCTGGGCGACGCAAAGCCCACTACGTTCGGCTCGCTGACCGTTGACACCAATCAGGTGCTCGACAAGGTCAGTCTGTCCGCCGTCATGGGAACCGTAGACAACTCCGACCCCATGATTCGCGCACTGCTTTACGGCGCCGAGGGCGAAACGTATACATACGACGAAGCGACGAATACCGTGGAAATGCTTCCCCTTTCCTACAAATACGACGGGGCGGCAAATACGATTACCGACCCCGACGGCGTTGTATACTCCTACGACGAAACGGCGGAACGCTGGATAGCAGAAAACGGAAATTATATTTCCGCGCAGCCTGTCAAGGCTGCGCGAGCCGCGGCTCGCACCCTCTCCGACGAGAACGATGAACAATATGCCTTTATCGTCTACACGGCCGAAAATGAAATCGTCTGCAATCTGAAAGCGACCGAAACGGCGGGCTCTTATGAGGCGTATGACAAGTCGGGAAAGCTCATTAAACACAAGCCGCTGTCCATAGGCTCCCTGACGAGCGGAAACGTGACGGAGGTATTTGAGGATATGCGCCTCGGAGACGTTCTCAACGTGACGCCCGAATCCGATGCAATCCTCATTGCGCTCGCCTACGGCAGTGAGGGAAAGGATTATGTCGTCGAAAACGGAAAAATCGTCCCGATTACCGAGCCGAATACGATCGGCTCCCTCACGGACGGCGATACCAGCGAACTGTTCGACAAAATGGAACTCGGCGCCGTGCTGAAAGTAGACCCGAACGATGACCTCATGTGCGCCCTCGCTTACGGGACGAAAAACAAAAGCTACAAGGTCGTCGAAGTCGGGGAAGGTGAGTTTGAAATTCAAATGCTCCCCCTCGTCTATACCTTAAAAAACGGCGTTTTATACGACGAAAAAGGAGAACCCGCCACGACGGAAACGACAGAAACGCCCGAAAACGGTATTTACAAAATCCTGCGCGGCGAAAAAACTTATTACGCGAAAGCCGACAAGGAAGGAGATACTGATTTCTATCTCTATGAAGAAGAGGACTGCTCGGGCGAAAAACTGCTCTACGAAAAGACGACGCTCGGCGACCTTATGGACGGAGAAGGCTCCCATCTTCTCGACGATATAGAGCTCGGTACCCTCATGGGTCTCGACGGCGATTCCGATTCCATGTTACTCGCACTCGCTTACGGAAGCGAAGGCGTCGATTATACGATAGATACAGAAACGAATACGATCGTCCGCATAGAAGGCGGGAAGGCTCCTACGACGGTGGGAGATCTCCGCGACGACGAAAAGGCAAGCGAGCTTTTGAACGGGCTCAAACTGGCAGACGTCCTCGGCGTGTCTCCCCTCGACCCCGATTCCGATCCCGTAATGGTCGCGCTCGCTTACGGAAACGAAGGGGCGGACTATACGATAGAAAACGGGGAAATCGTTTGGGCGGAAGGCAAGGCTCCCCGCACCATAGAGGATTTGAAGAACGGCTCGGAAATCATTGACGAAATATATATTTCCACGGTCCTTTCCCTCGACGCGGCCTCGGATAACGCTATCCTTATGTCCATCGCTTACGGAAATGAGGGCGAGGATTATGAAATCGTCACGAACGACGACGGCACAAAAGAAATCGTCATGAAAGAAGGGAAATCGCCCCGCACCGTCAAGGATCTGAAAGACAAGGATACGATTGACTCTGTCCGCCTGTCCGCGATTATCACGCCCGACCCCGAAGATAAAATCACCATGTATATTCTCTACGGCGTGGAAGGACAGGATTACACGGTAGACGAAAACGGAAACGTCGTCATGCTCGACGGGGCAACTCCCCACACGATAGGAGACCTTTCGGGCGAAAATTCCCCTATCTCCACGATTACGCGGGACCTCACGTTGGGCGACGTTATCTCCATAGACGAAGACGACGAAGAAACCTCCGCGCTCCTCATCAGTCTCAAAGATACCCCTATCGATAAACTGAGCGCAAAGATCAATACGCTCACTTTGACGGAAATTCTCGGAGAGACGGACGTAGAAGAAAATATTTATCTCAAACATCTCAAAAATTCCACGATCAAAACGTTGGCAAAAGACCTCAATGCACTTACCATTCAACAGGTATTTGCGGATAAAATTTACAAAACCGAAAAGACAGGAGAAGGAGAAACCGCCGTCGTTTATTTTGTCGACAAAGACGGAAAGAGGCTTTACGAAAAAGACGGTAAGTATTACACCTCTCCGACTTTTGAAGCCGAGACCGAATCGGAAAGAGTACTGCAAGGAACTTGGAAATATCTTTTAACCGAGAACGGAAAAGAAGTAGAATATACAATTTCTGCTATCGATAAGTTAGTCACGAACATGACGGCGAACGTCCAAAGCGCGACCTTGGAGGATTTACATAAAGACGGTATTATCGAGAGGGAAAATACTGATTTTTTGAATACCAATATTCTTTATAAATACGTATTCAAAGGAACAACGATTTTTGAAATAGATCCTATCCAAGGCGAGAACGGTCCCAAGGAAAAAATCGGAGAACTGACGATTACGGAAATGCTCAATTACGTTACCGCCGTGTTGCAAAAACTCAATCAAACGCAAAATCCATAAAAGGTAACCCCGAGCGGAAAATTTTCCGCTCGGGGTTTTGAAAAGAACAAAATCCTTCAAAATTCGCGGTATTTTGCCCGAAAATCAATTGACTAAAAAACGGAAATGGGATATAATAGGAATACAGCTTTTTGAGACAAGCTGTGTATAGCCTTGCATGTCGGGAAGGCATGCCGAATAAGACCGGGAGGTGAAACAAAACTATGGCAAAGTACGAAATGCTCTATTTGCTCAACAACGACGCCACGGACGAAGCGAAAGCCGCCGAAATCGAAAAATACGAAACGATCGTAAAATCGATGAACGGCTCCGTAGAATCCACGGACAAATGGGGAACGAAAAAGCTTGCGTATCCGATTAAGTTCAAGAACGAAGCGTATTATGTCCTCATGACGTTCGAAGCGGACGGAAAAGTTGTCAATGAGCTTGACCGCGTTGCGGGCATCGACGGCGAAGTTTTGAGACGCATGATCACAAAACTGAACTGATAGGTAAGAAATCATGAACAAAGTTTTTTTAATCGGAAATTTAACGCGCGACCCCGAACTCACCGAAACGCCCAGCGGCGTGGCGGTATGTCATTTTGCTATTGCCGTCAACAGGAATTATTCCTCTCAGGACGGCGAACGCCAAACCGACTTTTTTAATTGTACGGCGTGGCGTGCGACGGCGGAAACTGTGGCGCGTTATACCAAAAAAGGCAACAAAGTTGCCGTCAGCGGAAGTATTCAGCTTCGGAACTACGAGGACAATCAGGGCGTGAAACGCACTGCGGTAGATATTATCGTTCAGGACGTGGAATTCCTTACGCCCAAGGCTTCGGGCGATTCGTTCGACGACGATGCGCCGATGGCTCCCGCACGTTCTGCGCCGGCTCCCGCTAAAAAGAAACCCGTCCTTCAAAGTCTGGACGATGACAGCGATATCCCCTTCTGATATCGGACGGGAATAATAACATAAGGAGTAATGAGTCATGGAAGAAAAGACTGCCGTTAAAAAGAGCTATAAAAAAATGCCTCGTAAAAAGGTATGCGCTTTCTGTCAGGAAAAAATCGACGCAATCGATTATAAAGATATTAACCGCTTGAAAAAGTTTGTTACGGAAGGCGGTAAAATCGTTCCCCGCAGAATGAGCGGTACCTGCGCCGCGCATCAAAGATTGCTCGCCACCGCCATCAAGCGCGCGAGAATCGCTTCTCTTCTCCCTTTCAAGGGTGAATAAAAGCAAGCCCGAACAGGAATTTTTACTGCAACAAGTGAGTAAAGCGCACTATGCCTTGCAAGCGAGGCGGTGCGCTTATTTATTTTACTTTCAACGGAAAGCGGAGACGTTAAAGATGGATTTTACGATAAAGAAAATCGATGCGGCTCGTTTCAACGATATAAATATACCGAACGAACCATTTTCAATCATAGGGAAATTGTATCCCGAATACAACGGGACTTGGAATTATCATATAAGTTTATATCCGAATGAAAAGCGTTATGAAACGACATTTCCGAATGAGCACTATGATTACACCCTACTTTCCTCTAATAGTTTTTTTGTGGGCGCATACACGGAAAATGAAGATTGTATCGGATTAGCGATATTTCAAAAATCCTCCAACAAATATCTCTATTTATATGATTTGAAAGTCAATGCAAAGTATCGTCATAACGGAATAGGTAAAAAATTAATAGACGAAGGTAAAAAGATAGCGACTGAGAACGGCTATAAAG
>CAKXBD010000092.1 GCA_934871445.1 uncultured bacterium
GTCATGCACGCAGGCAGCATAATAAGTGCCCAGACGCGCGAGCTGCGCCCCCGTCTTATAATTTCCCGTATTGATGAAATACGGGGCTTTCCGACCGCTTTTCAGCGTAAATTCCCCGAATCGCAAAACGCCATTTTCCACCATGAATCTGATAAATTCTTCCTTGTAGGTAAGCTGTTGCATTTTTCTTTTCCTCCCGAACGGTTATCCGTTTAATTTTATTATACCCGTCAATTCGGATACGTTTTTTATTCCGTGACGGTCACACCAATCGTTTAACCCGTCAATAATCTTCGGACAGGCAAACGGATCGGTAAAATTTGCCGTCCCCACCTGTACCGCGGCGGCGCCCGCCATGAGAAATTCCACGGCGTCTTCCGCACAGGTAATTCCGCCCATTCCCACGACGGGAATTTTTACCGCGTTCGCGGCTTCGTACACCATGCGGACGGCAATCGGCTTGATACCCGCGCCCGATACGCCGCCCGTATTGTTCGCCAATACGGGTCTACGGTGCTCGATATCGATCGCCATGCCCGTAAAGGTATTGACGAGAGAAACGCAATCCGCGCCCCCTTCCTCCGCCGCGCGGGCATTGGCGGCGATGCTCTCCACGTTCGGCGAAAGTTTGACCATCAAAGGCGTCTTTTTCAAAGCAGCTTTCGCCGTTTTCGTCACCTCTTTCACGCTCTCGGGACGGATTCCGAACGCCATTCCGCCCGAGCGGACGTTCGGACAGGAGATATTCAGCTCTATGATATCCGCTAGCCCGTCCAGACGGGCGCAGATTGCCGCATAATCCTCCAAGGTTTTTCCCGCGACGTTGGCGACGACAGCCGTCCCTTTGGCTTTCAGCCAATCGAAATCGTATTTTATAAAATGGTCGACTCCCGGATTCTGCAACCCCACGGCGTTCAAAATGACTCCGCGAGATTCCGCTATGCGGGGAACGGGATTTCCGAGACGGGGCTCCATCGTCAGGCCTTTCGTAGACACGCCGCCCAGACGCCCTATATCGTACAATTCGTCGAATTCGCGGCCGAATCCGAAAGTGCCCGACGCGGCGATGACGGGATTTTTCAAAGTCACTCCACAGAGATTTACCGATAAATTTGCCATAATTCTCCCGCTCCTTTATAAAATCACGTTCCGAATATCAAAGACGGGACCGTCTTTACATACCCTTGCGTGCTCGCCGTTCGTAAGATTGCATACGCATACGAGGCAGGCTCCGATTCCGCAGCCCATGCGCTCTTCCAAAGAGACGAAGCAGGGAATGTTTTTCCCGCTCAAAGCCTCCTTCAACGCGCGGAGCATGGGCACGGGGCCGCAGGAAAGCACGACGTCGGGAGAATACCCCGCCCCGAGATCGCGCGAGAACGCCTGTACGGCGTTCATCTTTTCGCCGAAACTGCCGTCGTCCGTCACCGCCAAAAGTCTGTCCGCCCGCTGCAAATCCTCCATGCCGCAAACCGCGCCTTGATTGCGGAATCCGATATAAGCGGAAAGTTCCTTTTTCCCCGCATATTCGCGGAGAACGGAAATCATGGGAAAAATCCCCACGCCGCCACCCACGAGAGCGACTTTCTTTTCGTTTTCCGCGACAAAAAAACCGTTGCCGAGAGGCATGAGCACGTTTAAGGTTTCGTCCGGCTTCTTCAAAGCCAGAAGTTTTGTCCCTTCGCCCTTAATTTGAAAACAGACAGTAATTCTCTTTCCCTCCGCACGGCACACGGCCAAGGGACGGCGCAAAAGATGGCTGCCCCCGACAGAAAGTTCGGCGAACTGTCCCGCGCGCACTTCGGGTTCTTCGGGGAGTTCAAAAGTCAAAGACTGAATATTTTCCGCAATTGGGATATTTTCGACGATTTTCGCCGTATATTCGCGCATGATTTCCTCCGTTATCTGCCCATTTTTCCGATGGCATCTGACAAGTCTTTCTGCATTGCGACGGCCGCCGCACGCGCCGCTTCGTAATAAGTTCCGCCCGTTTTCTTATATGCGCACAAAATCCCGCGGGAATTATTCACTACGCCGCCCAGCCCGTCTTTTCCGAAACAGCAACGCAGCATTTCCGCGTTTCCGCCCTGCGCACCGTAGCCCGGAATGAGGAAAAAGGTATGCGGGAGCTTTTGCCTCAGCCGCGCCGCCTCCTCGGGGTGCGTCGCACCTACGACCGCCCCGACTGCGGAATAGCCGTATTTTCCTACGGTGCTTTCCCCCCATTTTTCCACGAGGCCGCCCATGTATTCGTATACGGGCGTTCCGTTTTCGAGGAGGAGATTTTGAAGCTCTCCGCTCGACGGATTGGAGGTCTTGACAAGCACAAAAATTCCTTTATCCCGCTCTTTACAATCTTCGACGAAAGGCAAAATTCCGTCCGTGCCGAGATAGCCGTTGACGGTCACATAGTCGGAGGGAAAAGCGGAAAAACGCGCGCCCTCCACGGACGTTTCGCCCAGAAATGCCTTGGAATAACAGGCCGCTGTGGAACCGATGTCGTTGCGTTTCGCGTCCGCGATGACGACGAGCCCCTTTTCCGCCGCGTAAGAGAGCGTCTCCCTGTACGCTTTCAGTCCCTCCGCCCCGTACATTTCGTAATAGGCAATTTGCACCTTTACGGAAGGTACGATGTCATAGAGGGTATCCACGAGCTTTTTATTGAAATAAAAAATGCGTTCCGCGACGTCGGAAAAATCCTTCGCGCCCGCGCGCATATCGTCGGGCAGGTAATCGAAACTCGTATCCAGCCCCACACAGGTGGGATTCTGCAATTCTATGATGCGTTCAATGAGACGATCGGTAATCATAATTTTTTCTCCTCGTTATAAACGTCAATAAACATATTTCTTACGCTCTGATAGGAAACATTCGGTAAACAGTTTTTTCGTTCTCGCTATAAACCGTTCTCTTGCGCATTGTTACAAAACGGACGACAAGCATTTCTCCGTCGCTTTATGCTTTATATTTGACGTCGCCGTCGACAATCGTATATTTTACGGCGCCGCTGAGCTTCCGCCCGTTGAAGGGAGTATTCTTTCCCTTGGAGACAAATTCGGAAGAATCCACGACCCATTCTTCGTCGAGGTCGGCTATCGTGAGATCCGCGGGCACCCCCTCTTCGATCTTTCCGCCCTCCAAGGAGAGAATTTCCGCGGGGAGGCGGCTCATTTTATCCGCGAGCTGATTGAGCGTGAGAAGCCCCGTCTTATAGAGATAGGTAACGGCAAAGCCGAAAGAAGTCTCTATTCCGCTGATCCCGAACGCGGCCAGATTATATTCGACGTTTTTGTCGTTCGCGTGGTGCGGGGCATGGTCGGTAACGATTGCGTCGATCGTTCCGTCCTTCAAGCCCTCGATAATCGCGAACCTGTCCTTTTCCTCCCGAATGGGCGGATTTACCTTTGTATTCGTGTCGAAGCCGGTAATGACGTCGTCCGTCGCCGCGAAATAATGCGGGCAGGTCTCCGCCGTCACCTTGACGCCCGCGCGCTTGGCGTCGCGGATCATGCGCACGCCGCTGTACGTCGAGACATGGCAGATATGCACGGGTACGCCGAGGCTTTCGGAAAGGCAGATTTCCCGCGCGATAACGACGTCCTCCGCCGCGCGGGGGATTCCCTTCAACCCCGCCAAAGTGGAATTATAGCCCTCGTTGACGACTCCGCCGTCCGCGAGCTCTTTATCCTCGCAGTGGCACAGGCAGCGGATATTGAAGCCGCTCGCGTACTCCATGGCGAGCCGCATGAGGCGAGAGCTTTTCACCGTCTTTCCGTCGTCGGAAATCGCCACTGCGCCCGCCTTTTTCATTTCGCCGATATCCGCCATCTGCTCCCCTTCTTCGCCTTTCGTAATGGCGCCGATCGGACGGATTTTGCAAAGCCCCACCTCTTCGCCGCGATGGCGGATATAACTGATCACGACTTTATTATCCGCGACGGGCTGCGTATTGGGCATACAGCAGATCTGCGTAAATCCGCCCTTTACCGCCGCTTTGGAGCCGCTCTCGATGTCCTCTTTATATTCAAAGCCCGGCTCGCGGAGATGAACGTGCATGTCGATAAGGCCGGGAAATACGTGCAGCCCCGTCGCGTCTATGACTTCTTCGCCCTGTTCGGGAGAGAGCTTATCCGCAATCTTTTCGATCTTCCCGCCGAGAACGCGGATATCCTTCTTTTCCACCGTATCTTTGAAAATTACGCTTCCGTTTTTGATAATCATTTTTATAACCTCGCTTATTTACCCGATTTTCTGTACTGCTCCAACAGGAACAGAATCGCCATTCTCACCGCCACGCCCGAAAGCACCTGATCCTCTATGCGGCTTTTCCCGTCGTCGATGACGTCGCTGGTAAGCTCCACCCCGCGGTTGACGGGGCCCGGATGCATGACGATTGCATCGGGAGAAGCCAGAGACAATACCCGCTCGTTGACTCCATAAAATTCCGCGTATTCGTTGAGAGAGGGGAAATTTCCCGCCTGCTGTCGCTCTAACTGAATTCTCAATCCCATGACGACGTCCGCTCCCTCCACCGCTTCTTCGCGAGAGGTGCAGAGCTTTGCGCCCAAACGATCGATTCCCTTGGGAATGAGCGTCTCGGGCGCGTACATTCTCACTTCCGCCCCGAGCTTGGCAAGGGCGAACAGATTGGATTTCGCCACGCGCGAATGTTTTATATCCCCCAAAATCGCCACTTTCAAACCCTCGATTTTCCCGAACTTTTCCCGCATGGAACAGAGGTCGAGAAGGGCTTGGGTGGGATGCTCGTTCATGCCGTCGCCCGCGTTGATGACGCCCGCTTTGACCGTCCGCGCAAGCAGATACGGCGCCCCGCCCATGGGGTGGCGGATAATGATGAAATCGTTCTTCATCGCGTCCAGCGTCTTTCCCGTATCGATGAGCGTCTCTCCCTTGGCGACGGACGACGAACTCGCCGCGATATTGATGGTCGTCGCGCCCATGTATTTTGCCGCCAGCTCAAAGCTGGTGCGTGTCCGCGTGCTGTTCTCGTAAAAGAGAATGGTGGCGGTACAGCCTTCGAGATGCGGCAGTTTCTTGATTCCCTGCCTCAAAAGCCTCTTCATGTTCGCGGCGGTGTCGAGTATTTCGCAAATCTCTTCCGCGCTCGCGTCCACGAGGCCGAGCAAATCTTTTCTTTTAATCATTCGCGCCCTCCTTTTCCGACGACGATTTTATCCTCCGCTGCACCCAGCTCGGTAAAGTATGCCTCTACGTATTCGCTGCGCGCGGTGGGTACGTTTTTGCCCACGAAATCCGCACGGACGGGCAATTCTCTGCCGCCGCGGTCGACGAGTTCCAGAAGCTGTATCGCCTTGGGTCTTCCGAGCCTGAAAATCGTCTCGATAGCCGCGCGGACGCTCCTGCCCGTGTGCAGGACATCGTCGCAGAGCACCACGATTTTATCCTCCACGGAAAAACCGAGCGCGCAATCGGTATGTTCGGGCACAAAAAAAGCGGAGACCAAATCGTCGCGCTGCATGTCGATATCGATTCCGCCGCAGGGGAGCGTCACTCCCTCCGCTTCGGAAAAACAATCCCGTATGCGTTTTGCCACGATTTCTCCGCCTCGCCGAATACCGACAAACACCACCTGTTCGGGATTTTCGTCCCGCTCGGCGATTTCGTGCGCCAGCCTTATCAGCGTCCGTCTCATTCCGTTCGCGTCCATAATGATATGTTCCGCCATGCGATTCCTCTCCGAAAAATAAAAATACGGCCCGGGCACTGACGCCCAAGACCGCAAAAATCTTCATGCTTTCCGCGCCGCGCAAAAAAACCGCGGCGAATATACTGTCTGCGTTTCGTCTTGTCGGCATCTCGGTACCGCTCTTAAAGATAGCTTTATTATAGCACACTCCTTTTCTCTTGTAAAGAGTTCCGAAGCCCTTTTTGGAAAAAATTTTTATTCTTTTCCGAAAAGCCGAACAAACCCACAAAAAAAATCCTTCAATAAATTTTCACCAATCTGAAATCCGTCTTATCGCAGGAGGTGAGATAGTATTCCACCCCATTTTTTTCCGAATACAGAGGGAAATATACGGGGCCGTGCAGGTGCCCGAAAATGACTTTGTCCATGCCGCTATTTTCAAACATCTGCGTGAACAGACTGTCGTCGCGGCGCAGATTGAAGGGAGGGTAATGAATGAGTGCAATCGCCTTATCCCCCTCTTTTCGGAGCGACTGCGCGCAGGCGAGTGCGAGGCGGAAGCGCTCCGCTTCGCGGCGATAGAGTTTTTCATCGCGCTCGGTATAGTCGGGGCTTCCGGGACATGTCCACCCTCGGGAGCCGCAGATAACAAAATCCCCGATTCTGACCGCGTCCGTTTGGAGAAAGACAAAGGATTCGTCGGGCGCCCTTTCCCTGAGCCGCGTGATACCGTTCCACCAATAATCGTGGTTGCCGCGGATAAAGACCTTTTTTCCGGGCAGGGAGGCGAGCGCGTACAAGTCGGACATCGCGCCGTCCATTTTCATTGCCCAGCTGATGTCGCCCGCGACGAGCACGACGTCTTCCCCCGTCACTTTTTCCCGCCAATCCGCTTTTATTTTTTCGAAATGTCCTTCCCAGTTTCCTCCGAAAATATTCATGGGCTTGGAGGAATCCGAGGAAAGGTGCAAATCGCTTATCGCATAAACATTCATGGCAATATTATAGCAGATTTTTCCCAAAAAGGCAAGATTTTCGCGCTGAAGCGTCCAATGTTAATTTTTGTTTTTCATTGTCGTAAAATCCGCCCTTCCGACGATTTTATAGTCCCTCGACTCTCCCACTTTTCGCCATAGATGGTCAAATTCCCGAAATCGGAGAAAAGGACATAGCCGATCTCCTCCCGATCGGCGGGTTAAAAATTGTCACGTTGGGGATCCGGACCGCCGACGTCGCCGTATTCCTTCGCCTTTTTCCCGTCAATCCGTAAAGCGTTATTTCTGATTTTCCGTTCTTACGTAATCGTAACACTTAGCAAAATCGTCCGGAAAACCGTTCGCCCGATAATACTTTCCGTCTACCGTAAAGTAACCGTCATAATAAGCCCCGTCCTCGTCGTAAAAATCCGTCCAGGCGATCGAATAATCCTTCCCTCCCGCCGTAAAGACGACCACCCGCGAGTTCGCGACGGACAAGTTTTGTTTTTCCGAAAGTTCCGCGTCTTCCATCACCGCCAGATTTTTGATAAACAGCAGGCGTTTCAAGATGACAGCCTTATTTGTACTTACGTAAAAGTTGCAATCGCCGCCCGCTTCTAAAGGCGGCCAGAAATCAGAGAAACTTTCTACGTTCTCCACGCTCAAATCGGATATCCACGGGAACAGCTTTTCTGCGTAGAGATCGTCCAGATACCAGACGGCGTATCTGTCCAGCGTTTCGGACTCCTCTCCTTTTTGCCGAATGTTCTGTCCGCTTATCATCGCGCATTTCCCCTCCGCGGGTTCGTCCGTCCGAATCGGGAAAAAATCCTGCCCCATGCGGTAAAAAACTTTTTCATACCCCCGCGAAATATTGACCGGCTCATACTTTATGCTTGCGGGAATAAAGATATAGTCCCCGTTTTTCAGACGAGTTTCCCCAAGGATATAAGAGTAGGCGTAATTATTAAAGATGACGTCTCCGATCTCTTTGCCCTGCCTCGCGTACGTTTCCTCAACGGTCGGATAATCCGCCCGCACTTCGCGGCCTTTCCGATAGTCTCCGAAGACGTATTTCGTATCGGAAACGGTAAATTCGGCGGTGTACCAAACGTCGTCGACTGTGTGCATGAAGCAGTTCCCCTTTCCCGTCCCTCCGTCGGAAAACGTCAGTTTCACGTTTCCGTCCTCGCAGGAGTACGTCCCCGCGCGTTCTTCTTCAAATTCTTTAAAGAGGAAAGAACCACCCTCGAAAAAAGACAGAGTAATGTCCGTGGGATAAAACGACTTTTCCGGATCGATCGCGTCCGTTCCCGCCGAAAACGAAACGCCGTCCTTCCGATAAGATTCTATGTACCAGGTTTCGACCGCGCACGGACTGGCAAAACTGTCAAAAAACATGCAGGAACTCGACGTCCCCAGTAAAAATATTGCCGATAAAACAATACAGATCCATTTTTTCATGATTGTTTTCCCTCTTTTTTATTTCGCCTATTAAAGGAATTCTTTTTCCGATTCCCTTTTCTTTGTTACATTATATCACGGCCGGGGGGGGGGGGGGGGGGGGGGGGGGGGGGGGGGGGGGGGGGGGGG
>CAKXBD010000093.1 GCA_934871445.1 uncultured bacterium
ATACATAATCCCTCATAACTACGATGTAACCCCAATATCCCTTCATAATAACACATCAGCCCCCATGCCGACGTTCCCGTCTGCCACGAAAAGCCTACCTCCATATCCACTGTCGCATGTTTCAAATAGCAATTCGTAAATACATACGGTTCTGCTGTCGTCTTACTCGAAGGGTTCTTCACTCCGTCGGGGATTATTTTTTTCAGCGTCTCCACCGCTCGGCTTCCGCGCTTTAATTTACAATCCGACATTACCTTGAAGCATCCCGCGTGATTGTAGATCCCGCCGTTTTCGTATACCCCAGGCAACATCCCGCTCATTCGACCTACTCTTTCGTCATATTTTTCATAGCTCGGCTCACACATCGGGAGCCCTTCTTCACTCTCCATTCCGTCTATCGCCTTTAACACCCTCTCTATTCGATCCTTCGGACATACTCCCGATAAGATTGACCAGCTTTGCGGATTGATATATATCTTCCCTCCAGTTTCGCTTCTCTTATCTCCTACCACTCCAAATTTCGAAAACGCTCGTACATAATATTCTCCGTTATATGCTTCTGCGTTGATCACTTCCGTCAGTCTCGACTTTTTCTCCCGTAATTCCTTCGCTGCCCCTACTTCTCCCATATATTCAAACAGCTCGCTCATCTCGTCATAGACTTTGCAGATCAACATTCCCATGAATACCGATTCCGCTTCCTCGTCCGGAATATTCAACGCGTCATTCCAATCCGCATGATGAATCTTCGGCAAACCGTGCGGTCCGTAATTCTCCTCTCGACTAAACCACTCCAATGCCTTTTCTAAATGTTCCTTTACGCTTCCTTCCCCTCCGTCCAGCCACGGTAACCGCTTCTCCAAATATTCCATCTCTCCTGTCTCTTTCAGGTATTCACATACCGCAAATACCAGCCACGCAGACGGATCTGAATAGATGTTTTCTTCCAAATACGGATACCATGTAAGCACTGAATGACCGTCCGAATATTGATGTGATAAACATTCGTCTATCGTCTGCTTCGCCTGCGCTACATCGTAATTCAACATCGCCATCGCAAGCTGCGCATTGTCTCGCACCGCTTTCTTTCCTAACATGCAATAGCTTACCTGATGCTCCGCCCAATAATTCATAATTCGGTTGATCTGCTTCTCCGGACACTTTGTCCGCAATTCCCCGAATCTCTCGCTCTCCATTGAGACTTTTACGATTCTTTCGCTTTCTTCTATAAAACCACTATAATTCGCGATAAGCTCCTCTTTACTCCCTATCAGTCCCAAAACATAATATATGCTCTTCTCCTCTCCCGCTTCCAAAATCATCTCGTTTTCAAGGATCCCTCCTCGCTGTCTCACCGTTGCCAAAGAATTCGTGCAATCTTTTCCTCGCTCCAAGACTAACGGCTTTGTCTGCGTACCCAGCGTCCCGATGAATTTCTCGTAATTCCCATCATACGCCTTCACTCGCTCGCTCGATATAATATATCCACTGCTCCTATTATGCGGACGATATGGATTTAAGTTCCCGTTATAGATCCCGTTCGCCTCTTTTACGTATTCCGTTGCACTCGTCGTCACCGCACTATAATACACCGGCTGTGCGTATCCATTCAAATCGAACGCCGTCACCGCAAATATATCCAGCTCTCGCCTTCTCTCCGTTCGGTTCCGCAACGTCACCTTCCAAACCTCTCGCGTGTCCTCTTTCGCTATACTATACGTTACACTTCCCTCAATTCCCAAATATTCCGACGAGATCTTCGTATACTCTTGACCGTGTTCACAACAATATTTCTTGATCTTTTTCAGCGACGGATACCCTCCGATATTCCAATAGCTTTTCGTCTTTGTATCCCGTATATATACAAACGAACTCAACGGACAATTCAATGTCACTTGCACTGAGTTCTCGTCTATATATCTCGACCAAGGTACTCCAAAATGTGTTATGCTCATTACATAACTCAATCCGTTGAACAGGTGATTACTCCAATCTTTCCCCGTCTCTCCTTTATACAGCTTAAATTTCCCTCTCTCTTTCTCAAATTTATATTCCATTTCTTCTCCTTTGCAAAAGGCGTAAACACATAAAGTTTGATGTATCTTTTTCAGCTGAGCTCCGCGTCATTTATTTACGTGGAGCTCAGCTGCATTACTTTAATATCCGAACGTATAATTTAATCTTCCGACGGGAGCGGAATCGCCTGTATCATACAAGTTAAGATAATCTCCATACCCACCGACATTATCTGTTACTTTGAATTGTATTTCATAATTTGTTTCAGAAAGCCCTAGGGTACTTAAAGGAACTTTAAGCTGCAATACATTATCTTTTACCGTATATTGCGCACGACCGCTTTCCTTTAAGGAATTATTCTTTCCGGCCTTCATCACATTGGTTGTTCCGTCGGCTTTCGGCGCGGTATTGATAATGTAGTCATATCCGTTATACAAATTTCCGCCGTTCGTAGTTTTAATAAGAAGATTCATCCATCCTTCATCCCCGGAAACATATTGAGTAATCGGTGCAAGCGTTTCGATACGGAAGTATAAATTTCCCGAATCCCGTAAAACACTAACCGACGCAATATCGTTACGATTGGTTTCATTGACGTAATTATCCATGGTAACGCACATCGGCTTAAAATCACGACGAATACATTCCCCCGTAAAATCGAGATACACAGACGCATTTTCCCATTGCGCCGAAGAAAAATCTTCTATATCTACACTTATTTTTTCATATTTATAGTGCTTCGCCTCGGTATAATTGGCGCGCCGCATATTCATAATCATCTGTAAATAGAAATTGTCACCGTATCCGTTACGGCAGGGCTCAATGTCGCGGGAATATTCCTCATCGAAATTATCCACCGTAAAATATACGTTTCCGTCATATAATTTCCCGGCCACCCATTCATTCCAGCCTGTCTGAAAAATATATTTGACATCATCGCCGTAATTGATGGCAGAATTCCATTGGGATTGGAAATTAAGTCCCTCCCGAAACCTTTCGTGATTATTAACACCCGTCGTAAAGTCGTACCCCCTTCCCCATGTACCGATGGTATCTGAAAAACGAACGGTAGGATGCTGCGCCACGGAAACACTTATCCAATCTCCGCGGCGTGGTTGACCTTTTCCGGAAACAGCGTCAAAGGTCCATTCCATCCAAGACAATCCATTATCATCGGGCAATCCATCTGGCCAAAATACATTTTTAAAATTGAATGTTTCACTGATTGCCTTTTCTTCGGGATCGTTTTCATCAAAAGCAATATAATCCGGCTTCGTAATAAAGGGTTTTCCCTCGGGAGCAAACCAAAGCTCTTTGTACTTCTCACTGCCCGCCTTATAATACTTGTTATATAATGTTTTAAGGTCGGTCATATAATTATCATTATTACCGAGATAGTACATAAATTTAGGTACGTCCCATCCCTGCTGACGATATTCTTCCAGAATTTCGAGCAAGATATCGACAACGTTCTGATAAAGAACGGCGTTTGTCGTATCAAAACAAATAAAATCAATTCCCGCCATTGTCAGCATCTCGATTTGCCGCCGCATGACCCAAGGATCTTCCGAATTATAATATCCCCATACAGGCTCACCCCAGAAATGCGCGCTGCCCAAAGGAGAACGCTCATTATTCACTTGAAAATTTTCGTAATGAGTCCCGTATTGTGTAATCTTGCTGATATCGTAATGTCCGTCGTGTCCGGCATGCTGCCCCAATGTAAGAAAGAAAAACAGTCCGACATATTTATCTTTTTTGGAATCCGCAGGAGAGACAGTCCTTCCGTAATCATCCGTCGATGACAAATTAAGTACGGTATATTCATTTGCCGAAATATCCCGCGTGTCCTCGACGCGAAGGGATTCATCGTATCCCTTATTCCCGCCGCAGGCGGCGCTCCCGACAAGGAGCGCCCCCATGAGCGACATTGCTATTATTCTCGATACATTTTTCCCGAACATTTCTGTTATCTCTCCTTTCTGCGAATAACTTTAACAGCCATACAGATAAGAAGAATAGTTCCCGCCATGATGCCAGCTCCCATTCCTATACTTGAACCGCAACCTTTATCCGAAGGTTGTGATTCCGCCTCCTCCACCGTAATGGTAAACGTTACAGAACCGCCGTTATAGGATATGGTAATCGTCTGCTCTCCGGCTTTATTCATGTCGTATCCTTCTACCCATGAATCGGCAACCGTAAGAATTTCTTCGCCTCCGTCCTTATATTTTGCTTTTAAGGTAAGTCCCGTGATATCAAAATACTCCCCCGTTTTATAAACGACTTTATCGGGCATAGTATTGATCGTGAGGGCATCGTCTCCTTCAGCGAACGGACGACGCCAGCGCAGGCCAGACATATTTTCAAGAGTAACATCTTCGCGCAGGAAACAACCTTCTATTTTTTTATAATCGAAATTGCTTCCGCCCCAATTATCCGCGTCCGCGGTATAATATTGGAACCCCGCCTTGATGGTTACCTCTTTTATGAAAACAGGTTCCATATCGTCGGTAATGGCTCCTCCCGAGCGTTCTTTGGCAGCGTCGAAAGCTTCTTGGTTAGGCTGTAATACACCGTCCAATAAAATAATGACGCAATTCGTCCAGAACCGAATACCGCTGCAAAGGCCTTCTTCCATCAGCTGAGTAACGCTTTTACCGTCAATATAAATATAATCGGCAACATTATCGAAACGTTCGAGGTTCGTGAGCGCCTTGGTATTACCCGTATATCCATTCAAATTAACGTAGAAAATCAGATTGTGATGAGTAGTCGTTTCGTAATTTGCATACCCCGAAACATTGATGCTAAGATTGAGTTCGGGATTCAAATCTTTGTATTCAATATCCAACTCCGCATTTTTTCCACCATAGGAAACGGTAACAGTCTGCTCGCCTGAGACATACGGATCATATCCGGAAAATTCAAGATATTCGTTTTTCACTTCCACGGGAGCCAGTTCTTCTCCCGTCAACTGATTTTTCCAAATAGCGTTGATTTTGAGCCCCGTAAAATTAAACTCCCTGCCGAGATTCCCTACCAAATTAGTCGGTTGTTCGACGATCTCGATTCGGTCGAGTAAAATCGATTCTACCGTAACAGCAACTTTATATTCATGACCGCTTATTAAAATGATAATTTCTGCGTCACCCGCTGTTTCGGAAAAATCGGGATTAACGATCATATCCTCGGTAACGGGAAGTACAATCTGATTTTCGCGGTCGTCCTCATAACGGACTTTTAGGTTGAGGCTTTCCAAATCGACCGGTTCCCCGATGTTATATGCCGTCTTATCCGTCGTCAATTCTACAGCGTCCGCCGCAACTTGTCCGTTCTCCTGTTTGAGCTGACGGACCCATCTGCCGTTTCCGTTTTCATCGATATAATTATATAAAATGACATCCCGACGGAGAACCGCATTTTCAAGACATGTATAGCCGAATTCGAGACAGTCTTCTTCATCCATAGGCTCGGGCACGGTATGTCCATTTGCGGCAGTAATTAAACGGAATCCCGCCTTAAATTCAATCGTTTCAACCTTATCCGCCTTCCATTCAGGATTGTCGAGCGCAATTTCAAGTTGCGCTATCGCCCCGCTGTAATTGAGCGTAAGTCTCGCCGGCGTATTTTCCCCCGCCTGTGCGCGTAATTCTCCCAGCGTCATGCCGTTGATAAGAATTTTATCCCCCACTCCCGGCATTTTATCCACGCCCCAAAGAATGTTAGGCAATTCTTTGGCTGTAAAGCCTTCAAACTTAAAAGTGATAATCGGGCAAGAATATTCGTTTGTGTATGATTTTGCATCAAAATCGACCGTGAAACCAACTCCGGGGTTCTTATCTTCTACGGTTATCTCGAAAGAAAAGGCTATTCCCTGATAAGTACCTTTAATTGTTTGTTTCCCGATTTTACCGTTATCAAACTTTGACAAGGTAAATGCGGGATTATCCTCGGAATATTCTACTATATTCTTTTCACCCTTGTTTGTCGTGACTTCCAGAGAAAGTCCGTTTGTATCGAAAAATTCACCGATATCATAAGATGTTTTTTTGGGAGTCGTTTTTACCGTTACAGAAGTAATCCATTCATCTCTCACCGAAACGGGTATCCGAATTTCAAAATCAAGATAAATCACGGAAACGATTGCATCGTCTGCCGTCCCAACAAATATGCAGTTTTCATCAAACAATTCTGACGAAATGGTTACAAGCCCTTTATCTATCAAATCCTGCGTCACTTCAACCGATTTCTTTTCTCCATTCTGTAAAAGCACGGAAAGTTTCATGCCCGAAAAATCGAATTTTTCGTTGAGTGTATATTCTGTTTTGGGTTGAGTTTCCACGGTCACTGCATCTTCTGCATATTTCCAGTTCCCCCTTTCAACTTCATAGACAGGCATATCATTCCAAACGCCATTACCCGTAAGACTCCTGTACATGGAGAAAGTCTTTCCGATACGCATTTTCGCCTGTGAAGAAGTAATATCCACGGGAGGATCGGTATTCCAAACGTCACCACCGCCCGTTCCAACATACCACATCACATCGGAATCAACCGTTACCCCTACAAAATAATCGTTTGCCTCGGAAGCATCTACCACAAAAATCAAGCGATTACCGTAAACGCTGACATGACGAATGTACATCATGCTCGCATTATTCTCGTCGGCAACTTTTTTCCATTCGTTTACCGTCTTATATTGTCCGTCTCTCCCCAACAGCCAAATAAGGTCGCCGTTCGTCTTGCCTTCGGCAGCCGAAGGCAAAGTCTCGAAACCGCGGTAAACCGACCGAGCATCTGCCGCACCCGAAAGCGTAAGATTAAAATGCGGTTTACCTGCGGGGTCATTGATATAGCTGTCCGAAGTCGTTCCCGAAATTATATTGAGAGAAGCAGTCGAATCGGAGCTCCAAAGCGGATTTGCCGCCGCTACATTTCGGTAAGCCGTAAATGATGTCTGTATATCCTCAGTTGTCTTTGAATTTTTTATATCCTGAGGCGGCTCGGAGGACCAGAAATTTCCTCCGCCGTCACCGACATACCAACGTACCCCAGCTTCAATCGTTACTTCCGTAAAATAGTTTTGCGCCTCTTTCGTGTCAGTGATAAAATGCAAAATATTACCGTAAACGGCTATACAGCGGATATATTTATCCGTGTCCCCGTCTTTTGTCCCAACCGTCTGCTTCCATTCATTGACTGTTTTTTCCGTTCCGTCTTTGCCGGCAAGAATAATTAAGTCACCATTAGTTTTACCGTCGACGGCGGAAGGCAAAGTTTCAAAACCTCCGTAGGCTGTTTTCGCGTCGTCTGCATTGAAGAGTTCGAGGCGAAATGCGCGGTTATTATCCACGTTATAGCCTATGTCATAACTCTGCCCGCCTTCCTTGATTCCGATTTCCATGTCGTCTGCGCGCCCCGCCACGCCGATGCAACCGATACAAATCAGCACCGACAGCAATAACGCCGCAAGAGCCGACAACCATGTGCGACTGAGTTTGCTCATACATTTATCTCCTTTCATTTTTATTTTCTTAAAGTGTCGGAAAATCCGCCTCTCATAAGGTCATCCCTTGACTGCGCCGATCATAATTCCGTCCACCAACTTTCTCTGATACGCAAGAAACACAATTGCGGGAAGAATTGCCATAAATGTCCCCGCTGCCATTTTCAGTCCGGAATTTCCGAGTTCACCGTTGATGAGAGAATCATAGTAGATTGCGACCGCAAGCGTATATTTTTCCGGCTGAGTCAAATAGACGAGCGGACCGAAAAAATCGCTCCATACGGAAGAAAAAGTACCTACCATGACATATAATAAAATCGGACCACAGAGCGGAATAACAATCGTAAGATAAATTCGAAAAGTGCTCGCCCCATCAATCTTCGCCGCGCTCTCGATTTCGGAGGGAATATTCCGGATAAACTGACGAAGAAGAAAAATATTCATCGCACCGCCGCCGAAAACCGCGGGAATCATCATCGGCCACGGACTTTCGGTCAATCCCAAAAAGGAATACATCACATAAATGGGTATTTGTAACACCGAACCGGGAATCATCATTGTACCTAAAACGAGCGCAAAAATCAATTCCTTACCCGGAAAGCGCAGCCTTGCGAACGCATAAGCAC
>CAKXBD010000094.1 GCA_934871445.1 uncultured bacterium
GTGAAGGAGAGGTGAGCGCAAAGATACTTTCCCTCAAAGACGTCAGCTATTGTTCGGTCAAAAAATCGGGCATGACGGTACGGGTGGAGGTACGTCTCAACGCCTTTTCCGAGCCGACGCCTTCCGTAGGCGATATGACGGCAAAACATTCGGGAACGCTCTTGCAGGCGGCGGTTTTAAGGGGAACGCTCCTCAAACAGTCGGGGGAGAGCGTCGAGGCGGGCGAGCCGCTGGTAGGCGCGTATTTTCTCACCGAGAGCGGTGAGCAGGTGCCCGTAACCGCAATCGCGCGCGTTTCCATCGCCTGTATATACGACGAATTTGTCGAGGCGGAGACAGAGGAAGAAGCGTTTGCGGCGGCGTATCTTGCGATAGACGGAGAGATAACGGAAAAATCCTGCGAGGAAGCGGTGGGCGGTTTTCGGGTAAAAATCGCATATACGGTCACGGAAACCATAAACTTTTAGACATAGTAGACGTACATTTTCGTTTCGGAAACGGAAAATATCGAAAAAAGGCTGATTTTAAGATATACGAGAATACGGTAATTGCGTAAAGAAAATTTTTTATAGAAATCAGGAAATCGCGTCGGGGCGGGAGCGTCGGCGTATCGGAGGAGTTTATTACGGCACACATCAGACAGGCAATCGACACGAAATCGGTGGACAGGCTGTCCCGAATTTTAGGCACGTTCGACGAAAATCTCACACTTCTTTCCAGAGAATTGAATCTCGTTTCCTATGTGGAGGGAGTAAAAATCATTCTCGAAGGGGAGGAGCGGGACGTCGCGTGCGGCGAGGAGGTAATTTCCGCGCTTCTCACGTTTGCGGAGTCGGGGGAGAGCGTGGATAAGGGGCGGCTCGTATATTGTATCGAGCTGGCGAAGGAAGGCCGCGTGGGGGATATTCTGGGCATTTTGGAAGGAGTGGTCGCCGTCACCTCCCGCGGGAAGCAGATCAAGTGCAAGACGGTAGGGCAAAAGCAGTACGTGGAGGCGATCAAAAAGAATACGGTGGTATTCGGCGTAGGGCCTGCGGGTACGGGAAAGACGTATTTGGCGGTATGTCTTGCGGTTGCGGCGTTCAAGAGCAAGCAGGTTGAAAAAATTATACTCACGCGCCCCGCGGTGGAGGCGGGGGAAAAGCTGGGCTTTCTGCCGGGGGATTTGCAGACGAAGGTAGACCCGTATCTTCGGCCGCTGTACGACGCCTTGCAGGAAATGCTGGGCATGGAGACGTATGCAAAACTCATGGAAAAGGGAGTCATCGAGGTGGCGCCGCTCGCGTACATGCGCGGAAGGACGCTTTCGAACGCCTTTATTATCCTCGATGAAGCGCAGAATACGACAAAGGAACAGATGAAGATGTTTCTGACCCGTATGGGCGAGGGCAGCAAGACGGTGGTCACGGGGGACGTGACGCAGGTGGATTTGCCCGAAGGCAAGACGAGCGGGCTCGTGCATGCGGTGAAGATACTCAAAAACATAGAGGGAATCAGGATTTGCCGATTGACGGATAAGGACGTCGTACGGCATCCGATGGTCATGCGGATTATCCGCGCGTATGAAGCGGACGCGGAAAAATTCCGCGGCAGGGCGCAGAAGAAGGAGAGGAACGAAGGATGAACATTCGAGAAGGCGAATCGGTTTGGACAAAAAAGGAAATCGTAAAGAGCGCGCTTTTGTATGTGCTTCATTTTATCATACTCATTCTCATCGCGGCCGTTTTGCTGCTGGGGGATAAATTCGACCGTTTTTCCCAAACGATTAAGGAAAATCAGGCCAATTATCTCTATATGGTATTTTGCATTTTTCTGCTCGTCCTGATTACCTATTTTTATTATTTCTTTGAGGATAGGCGGATGCTCGTCGGCGGAAAAAATATCGCGCTGATTTTTACCGTTCTCGATTTGAGTCTCATCGTATCCTTCCTGTTTGGAAAATACGTTCATATTTACGCTCGGCCGGTAGCGCTCGCCGCGCTGCTCGTGTTCGTGCTGGTCGGCCGCAGGGACGCCATTTTTATGAATATGATCTGCGCCATTTTAATGTTCGTCGTCGATAATTTCTCCGACGGGACCGCGGCTGCCAATAACGTCTATTCTTCCTTCATCATCGCTTTTTCCGCGGGCATGATTGCCATTTTCTTCGGAAATAAGGCCAAGACCCGCTTCCAAATCGTCGGAATCGGCCTGATTATCGTCATTCCCGTCGATTTTATCATTTTCCTTTTGGAGATTTCGGGCCTTTCGAGCAGCGGTTCGGGAACCGCGACGGCCGTCACGGGTATCGAAAAAATTTTCCAGCAGATGGGCTACGGCCTCTTGGGCGGAATCATGTCCGCCGTGCTGTTTTTGGCGATTTTACCCGTGTTCGAATCCCTGTTCAACTGCCTGACGGTGTTCCGCCTGCGCGAATTGACCAGCTCGGACGCCAAGCTGCTCAAAAAGCTCAAAGAGGAGGCGCCCGGCACGTTCAACCATTCCATGGTAGTGGCGCAGCTTGCGGAAGCATGTGCCGCAAACCTCGGGGAGGACGTAGATTACGCACGCGCGGCGGCGTTCTATCACGACGTGGGGAAATTGCACCAGCCCGAATATTTCACCGAAAATCAGGGCGAGTACAACCTTCACGACGAATTGACGCCCGAACTTTCGGCGGATATAATCCGCTCGCATACGCAGGACGGCTACGAACTCATCCGCGCCCATCATTTGCCGCAGTTTCTCGCGGACGTCGCGTTACAGCACCACGGCACTATGCCCATTCGGTATTTCTATGCCAAGGCGCTGAAAATGACGGACGGAGAATTGAATATAGAGGACTTTTCCTATCCGGGCCCCAAGCCCAAGACGAAAATCGCCGCGATCATCATGATTGCGGACGCATCGGAAGCGGTGGTGCGCGCTCTCCCCAAGCGCACGCCCGAGGAAGTGGAAAAGGCGGTGCGCGGGATCATCGAGGAACGCATGGATCTCGAACAATTCTCCGATTGCGACATCACCATGGCGGATCTGACGACGATTCGCCGCACGCTGGTGAGTACGCTGACGGGCGTGTATCACCACCGCGTGAAATACCCGTCTATCAAGTATAAGCACGCGGACGGCAAGACGACGGGCGAAAACCAATGAAGGACAATTTCCGCATTTATTCGGACGGGGAGGAGTTTTCGGCAGAGGACGCGCGGCGTCTCGAACGGGCGATGGACGGTTTCGTGAAGTCGGACGTCCCGCTCGCCGTGGAGTTTATTTTCACGGACGAGGAAGAGATCCGACGGCTCAACCGTGAGCTCCGCTCTACTGACAGGGTGACGGACGTTCTGAGTTTTCCCGCTCTGGACGGCATCAAGGGAAAGGCGCTGAAACGGCGGGATTACCCCTGCGACATCGACGACGAAGGGAATTTGTTTGTCGGCTCGATAGCGGTCTGCAAGAAGCGTGCGGCAGAGCAGGCGGAGGAATACGGGCACTCCTACCGTAGGGAGCTGAATTACCTGCTCGTTCACGGAATCATGCACTGTCTGGGTTACGACCACATGACGGAGGAAGAAAAGTCGGAAATGCGGGAAAAAGAGGAATGTATTCTCGGCAAAATGGGAATAACGAGAGAGGACTGACGAAAGAGGATTTATGAGAAGCGGATACGTAGCGGTCATCGGCAGAGCGAACGCCGGAAAGAGCACATTAATCAACGTCATGGTGGGAGAGAAAGTATCTATTGTGTCGCCCAAACCCCAGACCACGCGGGACAGGATTTTAGGCGTGATGAACGGGGAGGATTACCAGGTGGTGTTAGTGGACACGCCGGGTATTTATAAGTCGAATAACGCCCTGACGGACAACATGATGCGGACGACGGAGGAGAGCGCGAAAGCGGTGGACTTAATTTTGTATGTCCTCGACGGCCACGAGGGCATGCGGGAGGAAGATTTTTCCCTCATGAGGAAATACAAGGAATTGGGGCTTCCGATGGCCGTGGCGTATACGAAAATCGACATTATGCCGAAGGAGAATATTCCTCTCGACATGGCGAAGTTCGCGGATTCGGGGATCGACCTAGACGTTTTTCCCGTCTCCGCGAGGAAGGGCCGCAATATCAAAAATCTGAGGGAGTTTCTCATATCTTCCATGCCGGAGGGCGGGAAGGTATTCGAGGAAGAAATCGTGTCGGACAAGAGCGAACGCTTCATGATCGCCGAAATCATGCGCGAAAAGATTTTGCTCAAATACGACAAGGAAATCCCGCACGGAGTGGCGGTCGTCGTGAATATTTTCCGTTTGGGGGAGAACGGCGTATACGAAGTCAATCTCGACATCGTGTGCGAAAAAGCGGGGCATAAAGCCATTCTCATCGGTAAGCAGGGACGGGCCATCAAGGAGGTTTCGTCTTTCGCGCGACAGGACATGGAAAAATTTCTCGGCAAGAAGGTATTTCTCACGACGTACGTGAAAGTCAAGGAAGATTGGCGGGACAAGCCGGGGCTCATGAAGGAGTACGGCTACGAGGAATTTCGGGAAATCTGAGCGGAGCGAAACGCCTTTTTGAAAATCGTAACGTCTGATCTCCCCTCGGAAGTTTTCGGTTTTCGTTCGAGAAAGGCTTATCCGTTGCCCCTTGGAAGTTTTCGGGTTCGCTCGGGAAAGACTTATTCGTTGCCCCTTGGAAGTTTTCGGGTTCGCTCGGGAAAGACTTATTCGTTGCTCCTCGGAAGTCTTTCGGTTTTCGTTCGGGAAAGACTTATCCGTTACTCCTCGGAAGTTTTCGGGTTCGCTCGGGAAAGGCTTATCCGTTGCACCTTGGAAGTTTTCGGGTTCGCTCGGGAAAGGCTTTATCCGTTGTTCCTCAAAAGTCTTTTAAGGTGCGTTTCGGAAAGGCTTGTCGGTTGTTCCCTTAAAAATCCTTTGGGGGCGTTTTCGGAAAAATTTTCCGTTTTTCCGCACGGCGTTTTTTCCGTATAAAATTCGGCGTTATTCCCCACCCTAACGGTAAAGGGGGAAAAAGAAGAATGCACGATAAAAACGGGGATTTCGGCGCGGCGCGTCTCGCGTGGGAGATGTTCACGAAGACGGGAAATATTAGCTATTACATGCTGTATCAGGAGCTGAAATCGGAATATAAGTCCCGAAAAAAACACTGACCAAATGCAGGGAGAAGGCAGGATATGGAATTCAAGACGGACGCGTTGGTATTAAAGGCGACGGACTATAAAGAAAACGATAAACTGCTCACTCTGTTCACTCCCTCAAAGGGAAAAGTGACGGCGGGAATCCGCGGTGTCAGAAAACGTGGAGCAAAGCTCGCCTTTGCGGCTCAGCCGTTCTGTTTTGCGGAATATATCTTAGCGGAGAAGGGTGGCAGGTATACGGTGACCGCCGCCTATTTGTACGACGGCTTCTATTCTCTGCGTACGGACATCGCGCGCTATTACGCCGCATGTTCGGTTTTGGAAATCTGTAACGCTCTTCTCGTCGAGGAGGGGGAGAGCGAAGCGGTGTTCATCGCCGCGGTCGAAGCCCTCAAAGGTCTATCCCTTACGGAAGGAGATGCGGCGGAGTTGCTGCTTTCGTTTTCTTTGACCGCGTTGCATGAATCGGGGTATATGATCGATTTGGACGGCTGCGGTATCTGCGGCGGCGAAGTGAAGGGAAACGCATACTTCGACTTTGAAGCCGGTTATTTTACATGTTCGGACTGCGCATCCGGCGTTCGTGCCAGCGAATCTACTTATCAGACCCTGCGCAAATGCGCGGGGTTGTCCTATGACGAAGAAAAGACGTCAGGGGGCGGAAAACGCGCCCTCAGACTGATAAAAACATACCTCGCCGAAAAGACGGAGGAAGAATATCCGTGCTTTGGCGAATTTATCCGTCTCTGCGAATAAAAAGAGGCGCCTTTTCGGCAGGGCGTTTTTCAGAATTTCAGAGAGCGGACGGACGGGGAAGGATCAGGGAAAAACATACGCGGACCCCCGCCGCAAGCGATTTTTATGGAAAAGGTAATGGAAAAGACACAAAAACAAACGGAGAAAGCGCCCGTGACCAAAAAGGAAAAGGCGCTTCGCATGAAGGTAATTCTCAAAGAGCTGCTCGAAAAGCGGTCGTATAAATGGAATGAGCTTCTCGACGCGGCGGTAAAGGCTCATGCCGAACGTTATCCCGAAGAATCGGGCGACGTCAACGATCTGAAAGGCCGTATCGGCTCTGTGCTCAGTCTTATGGAGGACAATAAGGAAATATCGGTTAAAGACAACGTATATTCTTTGCCGATGGAAGCTAAAAAAATTTCTGACAGAGCGGAGGAGAAACAGCCGAAGGAAAAGAAAAGCAGAGGAAGAAAATCTGCGGAAAAAGTTAAATCCGGGAACGAAAACGTTTCTGCGGCTCTCAAAACGTCCGAGCCTGTCTCGGAGCCTGCTTCTGTTGCCGTTTCAGACGTTACTTCTGCGCCCGTTTCGACCGTAACTCCCGCCGCTTCTGTCGCGGCCTCCAAAGAGTCCGATACGGCGGCAGAAAAGCCCGCGCCGAAAAAGCGTGGCAGAAAGCCCAAGGCAAAGGCGTTGCCCGTTTTGCAGTCCGAAACCTCTTCGGCCCCCGAAGCGGCCGAGGTGTTGCCCGCGCAGACGGCACCCGTAAAGGAAAATGCGGAAAAATCCGTGGGGGAATCCGCTGCGAAGGGGAATTTTGCGGAAAAGATCGATCCCGCGCCCGTTTCGACCGTAACTCCCGTCATTTTTGCCGCGGCTTCCAAAGAGTCCGATACGGCGGTAGAAAAGCCCGTACCTAAAAAGCGGGGCAGAAAACCCAAGGCAACTTCGCCTGCCCTTTCCGCACCCGTTGCGTCCGCTGTATCGGGACAGTCCGATATGGCGGCGGAGAAACCCGCGCCGAAGAAGCGCGGCAGAAAACCCAAAATAAAAGTGGAACAAATTCCCGTTTCGGAGGAAAAGGGGAATACCACGGCAGAGACGAAGGAAATCGAACAGGAAGTTTCCGCGTCCGAAACGCCCGCGGCGTCGCAGACGTCAGAAGTTTCCGCGCCCGAGCTTCCCGAAGCGGGGAAAACGCTGAAAGAAGTTTCTCCGAACGCTCCGAGTTTGGAGAAGGAATCGGAAAAAGCACCCGCGGAAAAAGAAATCGTCGCAAACATCGCAAAAAATGCCGTTTCGGAAAAAGAGCTTGAAGAAAAGCGTTCCGAAAAGGCCTTGACGGTAAAACCGGAAGCGAAAGTAGCTCCGGTTTTCGATATGACGCTCCTTTTCGGCAAAAAGATGTCCGATAAAAATTCCGCAAATAAGAGCGGAAACGCGAATGTGAAACCGTCGGCGACGGCGCCCGTTTTTTCCGCGGAGAGCGTTTCGGCGGAAACGTCTGCTCCTTCCCCCGCG
This sequence comes from uncultured bacterium, assembly GCA_934871445.1. Taxonomy (GTDB): domain Bacteria; phylum Bacillota; class Clostridia; order Christensenellales; family Borkfalkiaceae; genus Scatosoma. The sequence goes on from CAKXBD010000094.1 coordinate 7,386, forward strand.
AAAACTTCTTCCGAAAAGGCTTCCGGCGTATCCGATTCAGCTCAATCGGCTGTGCGTTCGTTTGAGACGACGCCTTCGGATTCGGCGGCGGGTTCACCGATTCCGTCCCTTTCGAGAAAACCCGTTTTGCCCGAGTTTGCCTTTTTGGGCAACGCGGGACTGAAAAACTCTGTGGAAAAAGCTGAAAAAGTTTCTTCCGTCAAGGATACGCGCGCGGAGTCTTCGGTTTCTTCCGCCTCCGAAAAATCTGCCGAGCGGAGAGAACGTGCGGAACAGAAATCCTCGCGTTCGGGAAATACTCCGTCGGAAAACAATCGGAGTGCGAGCCCCCGCGTCGAAACGTCCGCACGGCAGACGGCTTCCGCGCAGACTAGTCAAATTCGGCCTGTTTCTGCGTCAATATCCGCGTCGGCGACCTCGTCGCAGTCAAATTCGGGAACAGCTTCGGGAGAGGCGGCGTCGGTCCGGCCCAAGGCGAATACGGCGCGCGACGGCAGACAGAACCGCCGCGGTAGGGGAACGGCGGAGCCCGCGGCTTCCGCGACGGAAGAAGAGGCCTTAAAAGCGGAATTTCTCAAACGGCTCAGGAGCTTGGGCGGAGATTATTTTGAGTATTATTCCGTATACCTGCTGGAAAGATATTCGATGAAAAACGGCAGGCGTCTGGAAGGGATGAAAGTGTCGGGCGGAGAGCGCG
>CAKXBD010000095.1 GCA_934871445.1 uncultured bacterium
CAGGACTCTTGAATGTCAAGCAGGTGAAGTGGTATCTCCTCATTCCTTGTGCGTTTTTCCTTTTACAAATGATTTTGAAATTTTCCGCACATGCTCGCGCATATTGAGCTTTTTTCTCCGAATAGGAGGAAAGACTCTTTGTGGATAACTTAAAAGTATCCGAACGAGAATTTTTGAAAAATCGACTATGTTTTACCCTGTGAATTTTTTAATTCACAGGGTGCTTTTTTTGTCGAGCTATGCTTGATTTAATGATTTATCGTCGCTTTAATTGGATAAAAGGGGCTTTCAAAAGAAAAAAAGACAAAATTCGACAATTTTCGCTAAAATAATAAAAAATATTATAAATTTTTTAATATAAAAAATTGTTATTATTTACAATATTGCTTTACGTATTCGATAGAATGTAGTATAATATCGTAGGAAAAGCGAAAGCCGGCAAGACTTTCGAAAAAAATTTTAGGAGGGAACGATATTATGCGTTCAAAAACAATTGTACTATTGGAGTCAAACGAAGCTCTTTTAAGGGAATTAAAGAGTACGTTTGAGAAAGACGGAGAAGTTGAGGTGGTTTATGCTGGGGACGATGGAGAAGTGGGAATCCAAGAATTGCGCCGGCTGAAACCCCGTCTTGCTTTTGTCGGAATGTTTCTCAAAGGAATAGACGGCTGCGGAGTCATTCAAGCACTGAAAAAGGAAAGTCCGGATACAAAAATTATTGCAACGGGGGTAGCCGGAGACGCGCTTATGGAAAAGGCGATTAGTTCGGGAGCGGACTATTATCTCATCAAGCCTTTTTCCATACAGAGCGCTTTGGCGCGAGTAGATGAATTGATAAAACCGGTAAGCGGAACGGAAGGAGACGTCAAAGGAATAAAGGGACATGCTGTAACTTTAGAGGAAAAAATCAGCGATATTTTTATTGCGATAGGGATTCCGCCGCACATAAAGGGATATCGGTATCTTCGGACAGGAATCAAAATGGCGGTGGAGATGCCCTATATTATCAATAATGTAACAAAGGAATTATATCCGAATATTGCAAAACAGTACGATACGACGCCAAGCAAAGTAGAACGTGCAATTCGCCATGCAATAGAGGTGGCATGGAATAGGGCGCGTATCGAGGCAATCAACGCTGTATTCGGAACGCGCGTGTATTTGGGAACGGAAAAGCCTACAAACAGTGAATTTATTGCCTTGGTGGCAGATAAGCTCATTTTGGAGAGTATGACGAAATAAAAAAGAAGCCCTTTCGGTAAACAGGAAGGGCTTCTTTCATAGGAATGGTTCGATGTTTATACAATACCTTGTGCCATCATCGCATCGGCTACTTTTTCAAAACCGGCAATATTAGCGCCCATTACATAGTCGCCGTCAAAACCGTATTTTTTTGCTGCGTCGTCGATGTTATGGTAAATGCCTATCATAATTTCCTTTAATTTACGATCTACTTCTTCAGAAGTCCAGAACAAGCGGCCGGAGGACTGGGCCATTTCCAAAGCAGAAGTTGCTACGCCGCCGGCGTTGGCAGCCTTTGCGGGAAGAAATACAATTCCGGCATTCTTGAAGATAGCGATTGCCTCTAAAGTAGAAGGCATATTTGCGCCCTCAGCTACATATTTTATGCCGTTTTTGATGAGGTTTTCTGCATCCTTTGCATCGATTTCGTTCTGTGTGGCGCAAGGAAGCGCAACGTCGCAGGGGATGGTCCAGATTCCTTTGCAACCGGCCGTATAAACGGAACCGGGAACCCGAGCCGCATATTCTTTAATCCGGCCGCGTTCTTCTTCTTTGATCTTACGCACAACGTCTAACTGTATTCCGTTTTTATCATAAATATAACCGTCGGAATCATACATTGCGACGACTTTTGCTCCCAAGGATTGGGCTTTTTCACAGGCATAAATTGCCACATTGCCGCTCCCTGAAATGAGGACGGTCTTTCCTTCGAAACTATCGCCGCGAAGCCGCATAGCTTCTTCCGTGATATATACAAGCCCGTAACCGGTCGCTTCCTTGCGAATGAGGGAGCCGCCATAGGAAAGACCTCTGCCCGTCAAAACGCCGGTATGCTCATCGCGCATACGTTTATATTGACCGAAGAGATAGCCGATTTCTCGACCGCCTACCCCGATATCTCCGGCCGGTACGTCGGTATCGGGACCGATATGGCGATAGAGTTCCGTCATGAAGCTTTGACAAAATGCCATGACCTCACGGTCGGATTTTCCTTTCGGGTCAAAATCGGAACCACCTTTTCCTCCGCCGATAGGCTGGCCGGTCAAACTGTTTTTGAGAATTTGCTCTAAGCCTAAAAATTTGATTACGGATAAGTTGACGGAAGGGTGAAACCGCAAACCGCCTTTATAGGGGCCGATAGCACTATTAAATTGCACGCGGTAACCCTTATTGACATGGACCTTGCCTTTGTCGTCGGTCCAAGGAACACGGAAAAGAATTACTCTTTCCGGTTCTACAAAACGTTCGAGAAGAGCAGCTTTTTCGTATTCCGGATGCTTGTCGAATACGGGTTCCAGAGTGAGAAGAATTTCCGTGGCGGCTTGATGAAACTCTTTTTCACCGGGATTTCGTTCTTTCAATTGAGCCAATACTTTTTCTACATACGTCATAAAGATTACTCCTTTTTTGTAAAAGATTTTGCCATGGATTTCGGGTAATGATTTTATATATAATACCATTTTTTTTTGTAATTTGCAAGAATTTGTCGTATAAATTTTTTGAAAACTTTTGAAAAACAATTGCTTTTCAAGGAAAAATAAGGTATAATAAAAAAAGTCTTATGTGCTATTTGATAAAGTAAAATTAGAATCAGTATAAAATTTTTCAGGCAGTAAACTTTTGCACGTGCAATAAGTTTTAATATGTTTCCGTAGTTAAATGGATATAACAGGGTCCTCCTAAGACTCAATTTCGGGTTCGACTCCCGGCGGGAACACCATTAGTGCTTATAGGGTTGTTGGCTTTAAGCGTTGGTATATCCATCGATGCAGTAGCCCTCTATTTATCTATTTTAGAATTTTTAGAGGTGAAAACTATGCAGAATAATAACGATTTTGGGTTAGGCGGTGCGTGCGGGGCGAAAAATCACGGGATATATCAATTAGTAAAATTAAATACCTATGACACAAGCACCAAGAGGTTCGATTCCTTCCCGTCCCACCACAAAAAAGTCATCCCTTTAATCGGGAATGATTTTTTTCATTAACCAAATAACGTAGTTTTACATTTCAAAATTTTTCTTTGCTTTCCGCATTTCAACGAATTCCAAATGCTCTTTGTATTCTTCAAGAGTTTCAAAACCGAGCCGCTACATTTCGGATTTCATACGCTTAAATTTCTTGTTCGACGGCATTGAATAAACTTCTTCATTGATAGGTTTCGGACTTTCTACGGGCGTTGTATCGTCCGAGAAGATACTTTCAGCTTATTAGCTGCTAATCTGTCCGAACTTCTCAATGCGTAGGCATAAATGTCGCTGGTCGTACTTGCGCGGGCATGCTCCGCTCTCGCTGCAACGGTTACAATGGGAACGCCCGTGGCGATTTGAAAGGTGATATTTGTGTGGCGCAGACTGTGCAGAGAGTAGTGGTCGATACTCTCCTCGCGCAGTATTTTGTTCAGCCACCCCATGAATGTACTCGGATAAAGCCTTTTGCTGTTTTTTTGCGTAAACAGATAATCGTTTTCTTCCATATAATCACCGAGCTCCGTTCTGCGATTTGTCTGTCATTCTTTTAGCGATTTAAGTAATATTTTGGGAATGGCAATGGTGCTCTTAGAAGTTTCCGTTTTGGGTTCTTTGCCGAAATACTATAAAAAAATAATATATGGGGAATTGAGTGCGGAGATAGGAAAATACTACGGGAATTATGTTAAAGAAAAGAAGTGGAAATCATAGAAGGGCACGCAAAGTTTATATCCATATATTGGTGAACATACCGTCGAATGAGAAAGTATCATACTTTTCATTCGCTGCATGGTGTTAGCTACTCTCGGCTTGGGATAGCTCAAAGGCAAAAGTACCTTGATAATATTCGAGCGGTATGCTCAGGTGAAATATAAGAAAGGAAACCGACATTTCTGGGGGCGGGGATATTCTGTAAACAGGGGTAAACGGAAACAAGCAAGCCGTGCAAAAGTATATACAAAATCAAGAAAAAGAAGATATGATTTCAGGCCAAAGCAGTATGGTAGAATATTACGAATTGTTTGAGAAATGGCTGAAATCAAATAAAGACGAGAGAGGTAATCCGAAAAGAAAATAATTGGCTTGTCCCAATGCGGTAGGTGATCTTATGGGGTGATTAAGTACTGCGCCGTTATTCACGTCCTTTAAGCTGATTGGGATATTTACGATCCGTAAAAAACTTGAATTAAAGTGTTTTTTTTGATATAATAAAGTCGTTGATAAATAAGAACCGTTGGGAAATAATTGATTATGAATAAGGTGTGGTCACAACTGAATAAAACAATACAAGCGCAAATCCAAAAGAAAAATACCTATAAAGCGGGTATCGACACATTAATTGATTTGCGAAATCAATTAATGGAAATCTTAATATCGTTTAATGAGGAATTAAGCAGAGAAGATTTTAACGAAATTCCATTTATAAATTCAGACGGTTATCATAGTAAAACGATAGCATATTCAATTTGGCATATTTTTCGTATTGAAGATATAGTTGCACACACATTGATAAGTGAAAACGAACAAGTATTTTTTTCGGGATATTATCAAGAACGTATCAATTCGCCTATAATTACAACAGGAAATGAACTTGTAAAAGAGCAGATTGCCGATTTTTCAAAACGACTTAACTTGAAAGAACTTTATTCTTATATTTTTGAGGTAAAGGACAGCACTGAGAAGATAATTAACAATTTATCCTATAATGAATTGAAAAAGAAAATATCAGAAGAAAGAAAAGAACACTTAAAATCGTTAAACGTTGTAAGTAATGATGAAAATGCAATTTGGCTTATTGATTATTGGTGTGGGAAAGATATTCGGGGGTTAATACAAATGCCATTTTTAAGACATTGGATTATGCACATAGAAGCAAGTTTGCGTATAAAAAACAAGATACATTCATAAGTGCAAGCTCCAATTTATGGGATTGAGATATTATTTGAATAAATAATTTTTTAAGATAATATTATATTTATGGGCAAAGTCACGTGGTGTGTTTGCCTTGTAAAAAGGAAAGGATAACGAAAAAATTTCGTTATCCTTTATTTTGTCTAAAAGTCTATGAATGATACATTATTGAGAGGAGCTTTTTATTTCACAATTCTTGTGCAACCGACTGCCAAAGCGCCCGGGCCGATATGGCACGCGACGCTCAATGATAACGGATCGGAGAAACGGAAGGGAACATCGGGGAACATTTCTTTGAGCTCTTCTACAAAAATATCCGCTTCGCCGTAATTGTTCGTATGAGCAACGGATATTGTCATTTCTCCTTCCTCAACCAAAGATTTGAAACGTACATTCAAATCTTTTCGAATCGCTTCTTTCATGATTTCTTTTGCTTTTGAAAGGCTTCTGGCCAAAGCAAATTTATCAAGTTTATCTCCCTGTATCTGTAAAACGGGTTTAATTTTCAAAATAGATCCGATTGCAGCCGCCGCAGGGGTCACTCGGCCTCCCTTTTTGAGATACTTCATCGTATCCACCGCAATATAAATAGAGGAGTCCAGTTTTGTGGCTTCGAGATAATCTTTAATTTCAGCGGCATTCTTTCCGCGTTCAAGCAATTTTTTCGCATCGAAAACGCTTTCTTTTTGAGTGATAGAAATACGTTGATTGTTGACTACATGTACTTTTCCGCCAAAATCTTTCGCGAGCGCGGTCGCCGTGGCGCAGGATTGGCTGAGCCCGGACGACATGGGAATATGCAGTATTTCGTCGTATGTCTTTAAGATGTCATTCCAAAAATCAGACAGGTCGCCGATGCTGGGCTGAGAAGTAGAGACCGAAGTATCCTTTTTTTCAAGATGCTTATAAAATTCCGATTGCGTAAGGTCGATATCTTCGAGATAGGGATTTCCGTCGATGAGGAAAGGCATAGGCAGAACAAAGATTCCCGCTTCCTTTCCCTCCGCCTGTGTAATCCCGCTGTTACTGTCTGTAACGATAGCTGTTTTCGCCATAAATTCTCCTTTCATGATTGGTCCGAGACCATATATCCATAATCCTCGATACTTACATGAGAATACAAGTATCTACTATTATAATAGCAGACTTATCAAAATAAGTCAATCTTTTTCCCGACAAATGTTACATTTTGCATAAAACAGTATTACAATTTTTGTAAATGAAGGTGTAGGGCGGTTATCTTTTCGGAAAATCGGGAGAGGATTGTTTTACAAAATCGGGAGAATATGGTATAATAAACTGCGGAAGAATTTAATCGGAGCATAAGAATATGAAATTTACTTTTTATGGCATGTGGGAAGACGAACGTGCAAAGCTGAACGAGCTTCAAAAGAAATACGCTTTTGAATGTGTTTCGACCTCGGAAGAAATTTCCCTGACTAATGTCAAATTAAGCGAGGGAAGCATAGGCGTATCTCTTCTCGGTAAGGGGCGGGTAGACGAAAAAATTCTCGTTGCCCTTTCCGAGCGGGGAATCCGTTTTCTTTCCACTCGCAGTATCGGCTATAACCATATCGATTTGAACGCCGTAAAAAAATATGGGTTCAAACTTTGCAACTCTCAATATCCGCCTGACTCCGTAGCGGAATTTACCGTCATGCTCATGTTGATGTCTTTAAGAAAGTATAAGCAGACGCTTTGGTTGCAGCAGGTCAACGATTACGCATTAGATTATCTCAAAGGCGGGGTACTCCGTCAAAAGACGGTAGGAGTCATAGGAACGGGACACATCGGCGGAAGAGTGATAGAAATCCTTTCCGGATTCGGGTGCCGTATTCTTTGTCATTCGGCAGATTATAATCCTGAAACGGCGCAACTGGCAGAATATACGGATTTGGAAACTCTGTATAAGCAGAGCGATATTATTACTTTCCACGTACCTCTGCTGCCCTCGACGAAGTATATGATCAACTCGGATTCTCTGGCGAAAATGAAGGACGGAGTTGTATTGATTAATACGGCTCGCGGCGAGTTGTTCGATACGGAAGCCATAATAGAAGGCGTCGAAAACGGAAAAATCGGGGCTCTTGCCATGGATGTTTTCGAAGGTGAGGACGGAATTTATCATGTGGACCGTACGGACGATATTCTCCGTAACCGTAATATGGCCTATCTCAGGCAGTTTCCGAATGTAGTGCTTACGCCGCACATGGCTTTCTATACGCAGTTGAGCATGGACAGCATGATGCAAAACAGCGTGGAAGGACTCATCGACTTTGTGCGTACCGGCACGAATCGGTTTGAAATCAAATTATAAAAAGATGAAATCGTTAAGAGAATTATACCGAATCGGAAAGGGTCCTTCCTCTTCGCACACGATCGGGCCCGAGAGAGCGTGTCGTCTGTTTTTGCGGGAAAACCCCGCCGCGGATTCGTTTAAGGTCGTTTTATACGGCTCTTTGGCGAAAACGGGAATAGGACACGGTACGGACGCCGTCATTAAAAGTGTTCTCCCTCGCGTGGAGATTGTATGCGACGAAAGTACACAGTCCCTGCCTCATCCGAATACGATGGATCTTTTTGCTTTTCTGGGGCATAAAGAAATCGCCCGCATGCGGATTTACAGCGTGGGCGGCGGCTCAATCCGCATAGAGGGCCGCGCTTTCGATGAAGGAGAGGATGTCTATATTTTACAAAACTTTTCGGGAATTCGCCGCTATTGCGAACAGAACGGTCTGCGACTTTCCGATTACGTATTCGCGAGTGAAGGCCCGAACATCAAAGAATATCTTTCACTCATTTGGCTGGCGATGAAATCGGCGATTTCCGCGGGCTTAAAAGCGCAGGGAGTTTTACCCGGCGGGTTAGGTGTCGAGCGGAAAGCTCGTTTTCTCTATCGTCAGAAACATATTGACGAG
>CAKXBD010000096.1 GCA_934871445.1 uncultured bacterium
TTGAACGGAAGGGGCGGGTTGCGAAAATTTTTTTTAATTTCGGCGTTTCAGAAACGGTTATCCGTTCCGTTTCCCTTGCAGGCGCAGGAACGGGCCTGCGGGTAAAGCGGAAGCTCAAAGAAGCCCGTACAGATTTCCTGAGAGTATTCCTGAGCGGGCGGAATCGCACAATATCCGTAAGACGGAACCAAAAGCTCCACCTGCATGGCGATTTTGAGAATGACGGTCGTGCACATGCTGACGGTGAAGGTATTGTTCGTCGCGTTGAACGTCCCCTCGGGAGCAACGGCACTGACGACGCCTTTGACCGTAAACGGCATAATGGACGGAGACGGCACAAAAAGAAGCACGTCCTCGTTGAGCGTGACCGACGAAGTCGCCTTGCCCTCGGTGCCCGAAGCGTCCATATAAAGAACCTCGACGGGAATCGTGACGGACGCCTGAACGCGGGCGCACTGTTTATCCGATTGGCGGTCTATGTTGAGATTGGAAACCGTGGCCTCGGAAGAGAGGGAACGAGCGCTGATGAACGTCAGCGGATATGTAGGATTTTCGGGCACAAAGTCGGTAAGTTCCAGCGTATAGTTTTCAAGCTGCGTCTGCTTGATGCAGGCGTCGAATATCTTTTCCGCCTGAATACATACTTTTTCCGTCAAGCCGTTCAACGGATTGCCCGTAATCGCGCCGGGGCACTTATCCGATTGAAAATTAGAATAAAACGACATTTTAACCTCCTGTAACGAAATAACCTTGAAGAAGAAACCGCAAAAGACGCGCGGGCTTCAAGTTCCTCCGTAATTAATTACTTATTATATCTTATGTCGGGAAGAAAATTTTCGTGTTACGCCGCAAAAAGATTTTCCCCTCGTGGTCCGTCCCCCCTCGCCCCGGTACGGCCCGATTACAGCAATACTTTCATTCCGGGATACAAAAGAGCGGTCATGTTCTTTTTTTCAAAGTTTTCTTCGCTTCCCGAAAGCAGCGCCTTCGTATCCCCCGCGCGCACGGTGTAGAGATTTCCCCTGACGGCGGGAATATACAGGATTTGCCCCTCCCGAACGTCCTCTTTCAGAGAATTATAGCCTATCAGCACGCTTTCGGGCAGATGAAAGGCGGCGGAAATTTCTTTCAGCGTCTGTCCCCGTTTGACCTTATAAAATTGCGGAATGATAATTGTCAGCATCACTCCATTATATGCGGGAAGAAAAGAAATTATCCTCATAAATCGCAGGGTAGGCCCGTACAATAAATTATGAAAAAAAATAATATCTATCGAACGGCCGCGCTCGTCACGGGACTTTCCGTCGCGGAGCGCGCACTCGGATTTTTATATCGCATCGTCCTTTCGCGGCTCATCGGGTCGGAGGGACTCGGACTCTATCAGGTCGCCCTGTCCGTCTTTTCCGTCTTTATCACGCTGGGAACGGGCGGAATCCCCATCACCGTATCGCGGCTCATCTCCAAAAGCAAGGCGGCGGGAAATCCGAAGGGAGAACGCTCCGCAGTCACCGCGGGGCTTTTTGTGTCCCTGCTCCTCACCCTTCCCGTCTGCATCGTCTTTCTCCTCTTCGGGAACAAATTTACCTTTCTCTTTTCCGACGATCGATGCCTGGATATCTTCTCCATTTTGCTCGTCGGACTTATTTTTTCCTCCGTCTACGCCGTCATTCGCGGCAGTTTTTGGGGAAATAAACAATTTCTTCTTCCCTCCGTCCTCGAACTCGTGGAAGAAAGCGTCATGGTCATCGCGGGAGTCCTTCTCCTCCGCGGCATTTCCGACGTATTCGACGGCGCAAAGCGCGCCGCCTTTGCGGTCATCATCTCCTATTTCATCTCTTTCTCCGCCTCTTCCGTCTGCTTCTTCGCGCGCGGCGGGAGATTGGCCTCGCCTAAAAAACAATTAAAACCGCTGTTCGCTTCCGCCATGCCCATTACGGCCGTGCGCGCGGGCGGTTCCCTCGTCGGCTCCGCCGTAGCCGTACTTCTGCCCGCCATGCTCATTCGCGCAGGCGCCACCCAAACGGAAGCCCTCCAAATGTTCGGCGTCGTCTCCGGTATGGCCATCCCCATTCTTTCCATTCCTTCCACCGTCATCGGCTCTATTTCCCTCGTCCTCGTTCCCGAACTCTCCGAGGACTTCTATCGGAAGCGCTATAAACAGCTCGGCAAAAATATCGAAAAGGGAATTTCCGTTACCGTCCTCGTGGCATGCCTTTTAATCCCCTTATTTTTCGTTCTGGGCGACGATATCGGCAGAGTCTTATACTCCGACGCGGACGCGGGGGAAATGATTCGCAGATGCTGTTTTATGCTCCTGCCCATGAGCCTCACCATGATTTCCACCGGAATCCTCAATTCCATCAACTTTGAACGGCAAACCCTCGTCTATTACTTTATCGGCGCGGCGCTCATGCTCGGCGCGGTGTTGATTCTGCCGCAATACATCGGCGTCTATGCCTATCCCGTCGGGCTTTCGCTCAGTTATGTCGTATGTTCCACGCTCAATCTCGTCTTTCTTTGCAGAAAATGTCCTCTGCCGTTCTCCCTCTTGAAACGCAGCCTTATCCTCTGCGCTCTCATGCTCCCCGTTTCCTTAATCGGACAATTCATCTCCGCCGCCTTGAAAAAATATCTCGGAGCCGTCGCCGCGCTCTCCCTCACCGCCGTCATCATGTTGATAATTACTTTCGTTTTTTACTTTTTTTGTCACATTTTCTCCCCGAAGCCCTTCAAAAAACTGTTATCTGAAAAATAAAGAAATCCCCCTTCCAATCCTTGACAGAACGCTTTTTTTGTTCTAAAATAATAATGTGAAAATTTCACCCGGAGGAACACACACCATGGGCTATAAAACCAAAGAATGGCGCGACCACATGCGCGTTACGCTCGACTACAACAACATGACCGACAAATTTCTCGGCAACAAGGGATTTACTCCCAAGCAGCTTGCATCCTACAATACCGCGGCTTCCGCCGCTTTTGCCTACGTAAAAGAAAACAGAGGCAAGGACGAACTGTATATGGGCTGGACGGAGCTTCCCTATAATCAGAAAGAAATCGTCGCAGACATCCTCGCCACGGCAAGAAACGTGCGCAGAAAATTTCAATACTTCGTCGTACTCGGAATCGGCGGAAGCGCCCTCGGCCCCATTATGGCTTTCAACGCGCTCTGCCACCTGCACTATAACGATTTGCCCAAATCGGTGAGAAAAGGGCCCAAATTCTATGTGGAGGACAACGTCGATCCCGTCAGAATGAAAGATCTCCTCGACGTTATCGACCCCGCAAAGACCTGTTTCAACGTCATTTCCAAATCGGGCGCGACCAGCGAGACGATGACGCAGTACCTCATTATCCTCGACCTGCTCAAAAAGGCAGGCGTGGACGTCAAGGAAAACGTCATTTTCACCACCGACGCCAATAAGGGCAACCTCAAAAAGATTTCCGACGAGGTCGGCGGAATCAAAAGCTATGTTCTCCCCGACGGCGTAGGCGGAAGATTTTCCGAGCTCTGCCCCGTGGGACTCCTGCCCGCGGCGGTGCTCGGCATCGACATCAACGGTCTTCTCGCGGGTGCGGCGTATATGGACAACGTCTGCCGTTATCCTTCCCCTGCAAAGAACCCCGCCCTCATGTGCGCGGTTCTGCAAGTGGCCGCCATGGAACAAGGCAAAAACGTGGGCGTTATGATGCCCTATTCGGACAACCTCAAATATCTCGCGGATTGGTATTGCCAACTTTGGGCGGAATCCCTCGGGAAGAACGTTACTCTGGACGGCACCCCTTGCAACGTCGGACAGACTCCCGTCAAATCTTTGGGCGTTACCGACCAACATTCGCAGGTTCAGCTCTATACCGAAGGCCCCTACGATAAAGTCGTGACCTTCCTTTCCCTCAAAAAGTATGCCTGCTCCATGCCCATCCCCCACGGCTGTGAGAATATCCCCGATGTCGCTTTCCTCGGCGGACATACCATGGAAGAACTTATTCAGGCGGAAAACGAAGCGACAGCCTATGCACTGACCAAGGCGGGCAGAATGAACTATACGCTTTGGCTGCCCGAACTCAACGCCTTCACTTTGGGACAGCTTTTGTTCCTCTTCGAGTTGCAGACCGCTTATGCGGGCGCCATGCTCAACATCGATACCTTCAATCAGCCCGGCGTAGAGGAAGGCAAGAAAGCCACGTTCGCACTGCTCGGAAAAGCGGGCTATTCCGCGAAAAAAGCAGAGCTGGACGCTCAGCCCGCAAAGGATCCGAAATATATTATCTGATGAAAAACAAAGTATCTGACAGAAAAATATAATCGGCTACCCCCTTTCGATATTTTTCCCCGAAACGAATATGTTTCGGGGATTTTTTTCCAAATTCGGTATAAAATCCCCGTTTTACGGGAATACTCTCTGTTGAACAGGAAAAGAGCTCCTTTACATATAATGCACTAAGGGAGTTTTTCCACACGAGAGGTGTCTTATATGAATGTCAAACGAGGGGAACTTTACTATGCCGATTTATCGCCGGTGGTCGGCAGCGAACAGGGCGGCATCCGTCCCGTTTTGGTGGTGCAGAACGATGTCGGGAACAAATACTCCCCCACGATCATCGCCGCGGCGGTCACCAGCAAAATCAACAAGGCGAAACTTCCCACCCATATCGAACTGCCTTCCGCTTACGGATTGGCGAAAGACAGCGTCATTCTTTTGGAACAAATCCGTACCATCGACAAACGCCGCTTAAAAGAACGCATCGGCGAGCTTCCCCCCTCGACGATGAACCGAGTCAACAAGGCGATTTTAATCAGCCTCGGTTTCACGCAGGAGAACTGATCGCCAAAGCATTTTTCTTTTTCCGCTCATACGATGTTTTTCATCATCTTCCCCCATACCGCGTAAGAATGACGGACGTTCGTCCCTCTTTCTTGCGAACAACCCAAAACGGTGCGAAGCGTTCCCGCTTTGCACCGTTTTTATATATCCCTATCCCCACCAAGAGAACGGGGCGATTATGAGCGCGAGTCCCCCTCGCGCGGGTTTCGTCCGGGAAAGCCAAAATAGAGCAAAATCAGTCAAATTCCGCGCCCGCGTTTTTGTTATAGTGATTGCTGAAATATCCCTATGCCCGGAGGCTTTTATGAACGAACGCCAAAAGCTCAATTTTTCTACCGTTTTTCTTTACATACTTCTCTTTACGGCGATGTTTTCGCTCTATTACGTCGGACGGAACGGTGAACCCTTTGGGCTCGCCCTCCTGTATGCCATGTTGGCCGCGGGATTGAATCCCGTCGTATCCTGTCTTTTATATCTCTTGTCCGGATTGTCGGGATTTACGCTCTCCGTTTTGCCCGTCTATGCGGGACAGGCCGCGATTCTCTGTATTGTATTCTGTGTCTATGCAAAGCTCAAAAAGAAAGCCGTGGCGATTCCTCTCGTCTGCGTATCTCTGTCCTTGGCGCTCTTTGTAGCCTTTTCGCCTTTTACGCCCTACAATATTCCCTTAAATCTCCCCTTTACGTTGGGGACAATCTCTCAGAAAGTTATTCTTTCAGGGCTCATCTTTCTGCTTTCGGCCATGTTTACGGTCTCGCTTAAAGCGCTGCTCAATAAATTGCTTCGCTGTCGGCTCAAAGCGGAGGAAATTATCTTTTCCGTTCTTTTTTTCGTGCTCTGCGGGGTCGGACTCTGCCGAATAGCCAGCGTCACTGCTTACATGGGTATTGCATTCTTTATCTTATTATTGTTTGCTTGCGCAACGAAGGACGCTTCCGCGCTCATTGCAGCGTTTGCACTCAGCCTGCCGCCCGCGCTTGTCGGGGGAGTTTCTCCCGAAAGATTTTTCCTCTACGGGACGGCGGTCGCCCTCTTTATCAAAATGGGACGCCTTCCCGCCGTTTTGGCTCTCCTCGGCATATTTTTTATTTATGGGTATTTCGACGGTATCTATTCGTTGCAAACCTCCTTTTTAGTACAGTCTCTCCTTTCCGCCCTCATTCCCTGCCTGTTATTTTTACTCATTCCCCCTCCCCTCGTCAGAAAAATGGAAGATAAATTGATTTTCTATCGGGAAAAACATCTCTCCCGCATCGCCATCAACCGCAATCGCGCTTCCATAGGAGAACAGCTCTTTGAAATTTCGGGAGTATTCAGGGAAATACAGACCACTTTTGCGGCCCTCGGGACCAATGAGGCGGAGGAAGGCGCAAAGGAATACATAAGGGGCTGCGTCATTGAAAGCGTATGCAAATCGTGTACCAATTATCGAACCTGCATGCTGCACGGCTTAGAAAACGGACTGAATAAACTCATCGACGTAGGTTGTGCAAAGGGAAAAACCAGCCTTATCGATATTCCCACCGACCTCGCCGATGCCTGTATCAATCAAAGCGGCGTCCTGTATGCCGTAAATCGTCAAATCGGGGATTATCGAAAATATATGCTGGAAACGGAAAATGCCGCTTCGGGCAGGCAGCTCCTCGCCAATCAGGCACAGGGCGTAAGTGAAATTCTCAAAAATATCGCCCTCGAACAAAGTGAACCCCTCACGATTTATTCGGACAAAGAAAAACAACTGAACGTAGCACTCCTGAAAGCGGGCATCGTGTGTTCGGAAGTTTTAATTGCGGGTGACGAGGACGACCTTACATTATCCCTCATCACCTTCGGAAAAGCGGACGTAAAAAAGATAGCGGCCATTGCCTCGCACGTGCTCGGAAATCCTCTCATTATTTCCGAAAGGCTCACGCTCAGCAAGGATAAATTCTGCTGTATTTTGCACAAAAAACCCTATTTTGACGCGGCATTCGGCGTAGCTTCCCTCACCAAAGCGGGAGAGGCCGCCAGCGGGGATACGCACTCCGTTATCAAGATAGACGAACGACGATTCATGATCGCGCTTTCCGACGGTATGGGCAGCGGAGAATATGCGCGGCGGATTTCCGAAAGCACCATTTCCCTGTTAGAAAGTTTTTATCGCGCAAAAATGCCCTCCTCGCTGGTGCTCTCCACCATCAACAAATTGCTTACGTTCAGTCGTGAGGAAACGTTCGCATGTGTCGATATCGCCGTAGTAGATCTCGACAACGGCGCGGCAGACATCGTCAAAATCGGCTCGCCCATGGGATTCATTCTTTCGGGAAATACATTAAAAATTCTCGAAAGCGGTTCCCTGCCACTCGGAATCCTCGAATCTCTTCACCCCGATACGTCTTCTTATACGTTACAGGAGGACGACGTTTTGCTCTTTTTAAGCGACGGCATTACGTCCGCATTCGGTTCTTCCGCCGACCTTTACGAAACCTTAAAAAATATTCCCGCGGCTAATCCCCAACAGCTCGCCGATACGATTTTGAATCAAGCGGTAGCCTTATACGGCGGCTCGGCAAAGGACGACATGACCGTGTTAGCCGTCCGGCTTTTCAAAAGCTTAGACGCAGCATAACGCTGAAATATATCGCTCCCCTTATATAGCCGCAAATAAATTCTATTCGGTGCAGTAAAAAAATTGCTTTGCAAAAAGCGCTTTCAGTAAATTCAATCGGAATAATATCTCGCTCAAAAGCCAAAAAGCAGACGCTCCCTTTCAGGAACGCCTGCTTTTTTGGTTGCTTCGAATAAACTTTATTGTTTTATTTTGTTTCTTCCGCAGAATTCGCTTCTTGATTTTCCTTCTGCTTTGCCCTGAATATCTTACGCAGCTGGAATACGCCGCCGCACTCCGGACAACGATATGCAAACGCACCTTCCTTAACCGTCAATTTCGTTGCACAATCGGGACAAGTTACCGTCCATTTCTTGGGCGGAAGCGGCTTGGACAAATCTTCCTTGGATAAATCGGACGCTTCGGGATAGTCGTCGAAATTCGGCTTCTTGGGTATCTGATATGTATAGGTTTCCATTAAGGGCTCTTTGGCCTGAGACGCTTCGGGGGCGGGAGCAGGAATCAAAGCAGGTACGTTCGTTTCCTTGGTCTCCGTCATTGTAGGTTCCGT
>CAKXBD010000097.1:0-6296 GCA_934871445.1 uncultured bacterium
GGTCTGTTCCGAACGCTTGATCGGCAACCCCGTAATATTCACCGAACGAATATCCCGTCCCGTCAAGGCTCAGCTTATCCATACGCCCGGCCAACGTAAGATAGGTGAAAGCATTTTCCGTATCCGTCTGCGTAGTTTTCAACACTCGAGAATAATAAATTTTTTCTCCTTTTTTCCGTTCCAGCACACCGTAGTAAACGTCGCCCGTTTGGTCTTCAATCGTAAGAGAACAGTTTTTCGAAACGCCATTGAGCTTACGGCTCTGCGCACCCTCGCCACCGTTTACGGGTAGTTTATCCTCAGTATTAGCCCAATAGAACGTATATTCGGCTGTGGTATCCTCTAAGTGAAACTGAGCGAACAGCGTGGAAGAACGGTGTATGAAATTTTCGAAATAAGTAGCTTCATCGGAAGATTCCGACACAGGGTAGCCTTGAATGACGACAGTCGTAATACTCTCCGCTCCTGCGGTAAAGTCAATATATTCTCCCGAAACGGCTTGAGCGCTCTCTGCCCAATTCACGTTTCCGTCGGTCACAATCTTCCGTGCGCTCTCGCCCGCAAACCCTTTCAAATACAGGCTGAGGTCTTTGTCCTCCTCTGAACTATTCGCGTATACGATTACCAATTCATCATAATCGGGAGAAACTGCCACAACACAGTTTGAATCGGGCGATTCGACGATTTTATACCCCTCTTTGATATAACGGCTGTACTGCCCCATCGCGTAATACTGTTTGGTAATAAAATAATCGCCGCGGTTTAGAGCCATGTGCTCCATATCGAAACCGTATTCGGAATTATCCCAATCCTGATAAACGCCGTGAATAAGACCGTAATTGTTGCCGTACTGCATATTGTTCAGCTCGGTTTCCACCGCCTGCCAAATAATCCATGCATTGACGTTAGCATAATACAAGTCGTCGTGAATATCCTGCGCCAAATCAAAAACATTGGTCAACGTGTTGTGATTATTCGCGTCATCCTCGCCCTCCGAAACGCCATATGTAATTTCGCTCTGCCAAAGTTTATAGTCGGGGTCGTCGTAGCTACCCGTGCCATAGGCCGCGGAACGCATCTTTTGGCGATCTGCCGTGCTTTTAGAATAGATATGATAATTGAGCTTACTTATGATTTCTTTTGCTTCATCATCGAGCTTAGTGAAGCTGTCATAGGCAAGACCGGGATTCGTTTCATCGGGTGCCGCAAAAATTTTGTCGTCGAGTATTTCACGCTCAGACATCTCTTGATAAACAGCCTTTATCAGTTCGGACTGTGCCTCGCCTTGCGGTACCTTACACCCTTCTTGGCTCCCGTTTGCCCCCCAATAATCACTTCCGGGCTCGTTCATCACCTCTACCGATGAAACGGGGACCCCCAACTCATTTTCGATATAGTTGACGTAATCGGCATAGTACTCGGCGAACATACCATAATTTTCCCTCGGGAGATTAGCGTCCGATTTACTTTCCCCGCCCGAAGAACAGCCGCTTTCCGTCATCCAATACGGTGCGGAATTATTAAACGTTTCTACAAACAAATCGCTCTCGCGAAGCTGATACGCCGCCTGTAAAATCCACATTTGATTGGCGTCATTTTCCCATTCGTATTCGGAATCAGCAGAAGCCTTAACAAGGCTCATACCACGATGGTCGAGCATATGCGAATGTGAGGGGTCGTCGCCTCCGGGAATATTATAGCGCGCGATATTAAGATTGAGCCCGTCCTTACCGAAAACCAAGTCTACGATTTCCTCACGCTTTGTCTTGCCCGATACACCTTCCATATCCCAGCCGCCGACGGCATCCGCCCACCAACAAAGACTCGTACCCCATCCGTCCATTGTCTGCATGGTAGCGGAAGTGTCTATCTTATAGTAAGTTTTACCGTCTGCCTGTGCCGACAGAAAAAGGCTGCTTGAAAATAATGCGGTCGTAAGAAGCGCCAAACCGATTATGGAACCTCTTTTGACTGATTCTTTCTTTGTCATTGATATTTCACCTCCCTTAATTTTAGCGTGCGAAACGCACAAGAGTGCAATTAGTTTATATTCATGTCGGAAATCCGACATGAATGACGGGGACCCCGTCATTTCTTATTTCTCAACGTTTATTTTACGCCGCTGAGCATAACATTGTTGATAATCTTCTTTTGGAACACTGCAAAAATCGCAAGCACCGGAACCATAGACAAAATCGATGCTGCCATCAGCATGGGCGTCTCGTTGTTTGCTCCCGTCGTCCCCGAATTGAAAGCCGATATGATGAGGGGCAGTGTTCGCCATTCTTTGTCGCGAATAAATACCAACGGCCCGAGATAATCGTTCCATATATTAATAAATCCAAGAATCAACTGAGCAACGAGCGCGGGCATCAACAACGGAAGAACGACACGTATAAAGATAATAGGCTGGCTCGCGCCGTCTAACTTCGCCGCTTCGATAACGCTGTCCGGAATTCCGTACAAAAATTGGCGTAAAAAGAAAATTGTAAAAATACCGCCCGTCAACCTCGGAACCACATATGCAATTGCACCGTGAAGCATGCCCATTTCGCGGAAAAGGATAAACTGCGGAAGCATGACAACGGCGAACGGAACCATAGAAGAACCGAGCATACCAAAAAATGCGGCCGATTTGCCCGGAAAATTCAGTTTTGCGAACGCGTATGCCGCAAGTCCTGAAAAGAACACCGAACATACGACAATGGGCACAGTAATAATCGTACTGTTCGCAAAACCGCGCAACAATTCAACTTCGCTCCACACATTGATAAAATTTTCAAAATGCCATTCGGGTGGTATGAGTCCCGTTCCATATACATGGCGATTCGCCTTGACCGACGTCGACAGCATCCAAACGAGCGGATACATCATTACGATTGCAAAAAGTAACAGTATCGCAAAAACTATCCATCGGAAAACAATGCTGCGCTTAATTTTCTTACGCGGAGCGTGAATGACGTTTTCCATATCAGTCCTTCTGCCTCCTGTTGTTGACGAAAAATTGCAGGGCTGTAACGATCATAATCATAACAGCAAGCACCCAGGCTATGGCGGACGCACTGCCCATATTGTGAAGCGTGTTATATTGGTAGTACAATAGTACCATGACAGTGCTTGTACCGTCCATAGGCCCTTTACCCTGCGTGTACGGGAACATGATGGAAGGCTCGGTATATAGCTGTAATGCATTCATGACGCCCGTAACGATAATATAAAAGGTCATGGGGGCAATGAGAGGCAGAGTGATCTTAATAAGCTTTTGAACAGGATTGGCACCGTCTAAATCCGCAGCCTCGTAATATTCCGAATTTACCCCCTGTAATCCTGCCAAATACAACAATGTTGTATACCCTAATCCTTTCCATACAAGTAGAATAATCAGCATCGCCTTTGCCGGACCAGGTCGGTATAACCAGGCAACGGGACCGATACCAAACAGGTTCATTATTTGATTAATTACCCCGTTTTCACTAAACAGGCGGTTGAATAAAATCGTAACGGCGACGGTATTCGCTATGCAGGGAATATAATAAATAACCCGATAAACCGATTTGCCGGGAATGTCCTTGTTGAGCGCAAGAGCCAGCAAAAGAGAAAGCACCATGCCGATCGGGACAGACAGCATCATGACAAACGTATTCCCGACGGCTACAAGGAAATCGTTCAAATAGATACCGCCGAAGATATCGGCAAAATTTTGAAGTCCTACAAATTCTGCTTTGCTCAACGAAGAAAATCCCGTCCAGTCCAGCAAACTCACATACACGGACATAATTACAGGAATAAACGTAAAGAGCAGAATCCCCAACAACGGCACCGATATAAATATCCAGCCCCAAATGGAATCGGACCGATTGAGACGACTTAAACGCCTCTTCTTTTTTATCGCGTTCGTTATCATATGCCCCCCCGTTTACGCTTTGCTTCTGTTCAATTGGCGGTCAAACAATGTTTGCATCTCGGTTTGCTTGGCTCCGAGCCACTCCGACGCCGTTTGCGAAGACTCGGTAACGAACGTCAAAATATCATCTGTAAAAGCATCGTACCATTCGCTGTCAAAGGTATTATTGACCGGCGAATATTTTCCGTGTCTACCCGAGATGACTTCAATAAATACGGAGCGGTGCTCCGGTTTATACGTTTCGTCGTCTGTAAGGTAGCCGCCCTCAGCTGTTTCCTTATAAATCGGAAGTGCAAGTCCTTTTCGCACCATTTTATCCTGCACATCCTCTCGCAGGAAGCCGGCAACGATTTCCATCGCCAAATCCAGATTCGGGGAATCAGCGAATACCCCATATGCTGCTGTTCCAATTTGGCCGTACCAACCGTCCCCACCGTCAGCCGTCGGCCACGGCATCACATCGAAATCCATTCCACTCTCGATATACCCCGAAACCTCCCACGAACCGATTTCGGTATAGAAAGCCACCTCATTTGTCGACCATTCGCCCCAGGTTGCCGAACGGGAAAGATTACCTGCCTCGTAATTTTCCCGTAACCAAGTGAGTACCTTTTGGAAAGGTTCCGTAGTCACTGTTACGGAATCGCCCGAAACAATCTCTCCACCGTACGACCAAACCAAAGGCATAATTTCTGTGGGAATATTCATGCCGGCTATGGGAAGATTACCGTTGAGCCCTCCGCCCGTAGTATCTTTCACCAGACTTAACAACAGCGAAAATTCCTCAAACGTGTACGTTTCAGCATTCTCTCCCTCTCCCAGCTCCCACGGCATACAGAGCCCTGCGGCACGAATCTGTGATTCTTTGCGCTCTATGAGCGTTTTGTTATAACCCAATCCTTGATAGGAAAGCCCTTGGTTGATACCGTAAATCGGCGCGTCGGGGTCCGATACGGAAACTGTTTTTCCGTCATAACGGTATATATCAATCACATGCGGATATAATCTGCTTACATCGACCTGTGAAGTAAACTCATCCGATTCAAGATAATCGGACATATCCGCCAGCAATCCGTCCGCCACATACATTTTTAAATTGCCGGGACGCACATAAAAGATATCGGGCGGTGTATCCTGCATTGACGTCGTCAAAGCAGTATCGTAGTCGCTGAAGGATTCGCCGCGGTAGTCAATTTTAATGTTCATCTCCTCTTCAAGTTCCGCGAAATATTCTTTGTAAAACGCGTCCTCTTGATTGTTGACAAGCAATAAAACGCTGATGTCTCCGCCGTCTGAACCACAACCTGACATCATACCCATGCCTCCTAACGCTATGAGCGTACTGAGTGCAAACGCAAGTGCCTTTTTACTAATCCTTTTCATAATTTTTCCTCCTTGCAAAATTATTTATTGTACAAGCGCGCGAAGGTCTTCCTCCGTCATACACTGTACCGGCTCAAACATTTCCGACGCGGCGTAAGCGCAAAGGCTTTCCAGCATCGCGCCGACTTCCGGGATATGCCTGTCCCTCGTTAAATTCATGCTGCTGACAAGCAGCTTTCCCCTACCGACCTTCGCTTCGAATAGCAGCGAAAGGTTGCGCAGTCTCGCATAGCTGTCCAATCCGGTGACGATACTTTTATATCCATTCGGTAAAATCATAGCGCGATGACTCGTAAGCTGCCACCACTGCCAATCGGAATGAAACGACGTAGGAAAATTGGTAAAAGCGGAATGCTTTTCATCCACACATATACCCATGAATCCGCTCTGGCTCGGAAAGGTGCCTACCGACCAAAAATCCGTGGAAAACTGCGCCTTTATCGACCGAGGGAAATGCTCTTCGTCCGAAATTGGGTCGAGGAGCACAGTTTCGCCCGCGCGCAGCTTTTCGATAGCGATCTCCACACTGTCCGTCACAAAGACGCCTTCCGGCAGAGCCTGCATTTTCGGGTATGCCCATATAGGATATTCGTTCCGATATTCTCCGATGGAAATTTTAAGCATATACTTGCACGCTTTTTCCGCCGAAGGAAGATGCATAGAAATTTTACCTATGCTGTGCAGCTTACCGTGCACGTATTCCCTTTCTTCCGTCGATTGCGAGCATATCGTTTTGCCGTCCTCCCCTGCAAGCACCGCAACCGCCGCGGCCCTTACGTCTTTTTTTCCGTAGTTCGCGAACTTGAACGTAAAGGAGAGCTCCTGCCCGGAGGCATATGTATAGCTAGGCAGCAGAGCAAGCGGAAGAACACTCGCAAAAAAAACTGCAAATCGTTCGGGGCGGGCAAAATCGAACGGTTTGCTCTCGAAATGGGAATTCATCATTCCTACGAGAGCCGTTCCCTGTCCCGTGAAATCCTGCAACGAGAGCAGCGAGATTCCTGAAAGT
>CAKXBD010000097.1:6306-7980 GCA_934871445.1 uncultured bacterium
CCTTTCGTCCGCAGGCATGCTTCTGTCTCCTCGCGATAACACAGAAGCGCGAGTTCCCCCGTAGCCTCAACGCGCCTCTTCCACTCTGCAGAAAGACCGCTTTCCTTTACTCGTTCTTGAACATGAATGAGATTATCGGGCAGTGTTACCCCCTGAAACAGGGCGAGTTCGTCAAAATCGGGAAGCACTTCATATTGTCCCACTTCGAATTGAAAAACAGGGCCATCGAATTCTTCCCGTACCGCGCAAATACTCGCGTCAAAATTATGCTTTGCGTCGGGATAATCTCTGTTCAAATAACCGCCCATCCCCGCGAACGTAGCGCGCAATTCATGCTCGTATAGGTTTGTCGCGGCGTAAAAATCGTCGGTCAAATCAGGGCCGAACCAACCATAATGATTATTCGATCCGCTCGCAATCAATCGCGTTTTATCCAGCCGATGCGCCAGGCGCAGCAGAAGCTGCATACGCTTGTGTCCTTTCGCTTCCGCAGAGAGTTCGTTCCCAAACGAAAGGGTAATAAAGGAGGGGTGGTTGGCAAGTATTTTCAAAAGTTGCGCAAGCTCCAGTCGGTAATAGGCGTAGTCCGTATCGTTTTCGAAAGCTGTTTTCGGATTCCAATGCGAAAGCTCCGGCTGCATCAACATCCCTATTTCGTCGGCGGCGTCGAATGCCGCCATAGGCGGACAATGCGAATGAAACCGCACACAATTCGCCCCGTAAGCCCTATATTTCTCCAATATCTCAATCCAGCTCTGTTTATCCACAGGCCAAAACCCCGTTTCCGGAAACAGCGCCGAATTGGTTTCGCAGCGAAGAAAAACCGTTCTGCCGTTCAGCGTGAATCTGCCTCCACGCACCCCGACCGTCCGGACACCGAATGAGACCTTTTTTTCTTCAAATCCGTCTGCATTGACCTTTACTTCATACAAATTTCCTTCTCCTTCGTCCCAGCGACACACATCGGGACGAAGGGGAATACCCTTCATCCATATGGTGCTTCTACCCTTTTTGAAGGATACATTTTTACTGACTTCCCCAAACGCATCGCTCCGTATGCAGATAATTTTTGTCGCATTTTCCGCACTATCCATATCGACGGCAATATCCACCGTCCGAAGGTTTGGATAGATACGGATATCCGCGATAAAACTCGCTCGTTCGGCGCGAATGCGCAAATACCCGATACAACCGTTCCAGTTTGTCTGCGTCTCATCTGTCGCGGCGGAGGAAAAAACGATTGGATCATGCGGCCACCCCTTGTATGAATTGTCGCAGGTGAACTCAAATTCGTTTTTTCCGCAATGGACATATTCGGTAATTTCAAAGACATGCGGCGTAGAAACCGTACCTTGTTCATAGGGCGGTATATCCTGACCGTTTACGCGTAAGGATAACTTCCGACTCCGCTCCGATTCGACAAATAAACGACACCCGTCCGGCTCGACCGTAAGCGAACGTGAAAAAACCGCCTTGCCTTCATAGGTATGCTTACGGGTAAACCGCGTAAGAATACGTCCGCAGTCTTTGAACGTACCCGTTTCATCGATTGCCGCGTCGGGATGCCATTTGACAGCGACCGTCTCCTTTTTTCCGATACCGTTCGTGTCCAGCGACCCCGGAAGCACGGCGGCATATTCGCTTCCGTCTTCCAGTTGAACCCGATATGTTCCG
>CAKXBD010000098.1 GCA_934871445.1 uncultured bacterium
CGGTAATATCTTCTATTTTAAGCTCGAAGGAAAGCGCATATTTTTCCCCCTCCGTAAAGGAATAATCGATATTTCCTTCCCCGATGTTGAGTAAAGTTCCCGATTTTTGATTGACGACGCGGCAAGAATTTCCGTCGATTCCGTTCGCCTCTTCGGAAATTTCCAAATCCTGTCCGAAACCGTTGACCTCAGAGGAAAAGGCGTCAAAATCAAAACGCAGAAGTTCATCTGTTTCCATTCCCTTGACGATAACGCAATTTTCGTATTTTCCCTCTCCGTCGAAAATCCTGATATTGTATACACCGTCGGAAAGAGTTTCGAGATATGCCTTTTTGAAGGTCAGCTTTCCGTCGGCATAACTCCAAGCGTCTCCGCCGACCTCGGCGCCGCAAAGGGTAATCTTTGCCGGCGCCCCGCCTCCGAAATCTACGGAAAATCCGACATCCGCCACAGAATATTTTTTCACTCTTTCCGTATCGGTAAAGTTAATTCCGTCTATCTCCACCGTGACGAGAAATTCGACTTCTCCTCCGTCCGTCACGAGCGTAAAGACATGTTCGCCCGCGGACAGAGTTTTTAAGTAGGAAGCCTTTAACGTCAGGCGGGAAGCCAGCCTTTCATATCCCGACGAAGGTACCGCCTTTCCGTCCGCCAAAAGCTCGGAAAACGTTCCGCCGTTATATTCTACCGTAAAGGATAAATCAGCTTCTCCCTCGCTCAAATCGGCAACGGCGGAGGACGGTTGAATCGACGGCGTTTTATCTTCCTCGATTTGAGATGACGAACCGCTGTCCGAAACGGAATCCTCGCCCGTGGCAGAATCACTTTCCGTCATAGAGGAGTTACTCTCCTGTAATGAAGAATCGCTTCCGCTGTCGTTCATTCCCGTGCCGCCGCAGGAAACGGCGGCAAACGCCATCATGAGACACATCGTAAAAATAAAAATTCTTTTCGCCTTCATAAACTTTCCCCTTTTATTTAATCAAATCGTCCAGCGGAATACCCTCGTCCGCCCTTTCATAACGGTTTTGTTCATTGGCAATTTCGGCCGCCGAAGAAAGGTCTCGAATTTTGAAATTGTCGAAAGAGCAATCGTTATTTACCGATTGCAGAGAAATATATCCCTTCACGTAATCGGTAGAGAGCACTGAGGACGAAAGCACCTCTTTCCCGTCCACGAATACGGTCAAGACCGTCCCGACCGCCAAAATGCGGATATTATGCCATACCGCGGAATAATAAGAATCGATATCCGGAATATCCTTTTCCACGATACCGCCGGAAATAGGCCCCCAAAGCGTAATTTTTCCGTTTTGTTGCATGAATACGCCCGTTCCGCCGCCCTCGGTCGTGTAATATTTTCCGGGAATCTGCTGACGGATTCCGATGACGGGCCAATAGGAAGTCGCCGTGCCGCAACGAACGTCCACACTCAGCTCAAAATCGCTGTATACGTTCCCCGTATATGTCATAATAGCGATATTTACTGTATCGGAATAAGCGTCGATATTTCCTACTCTTTGTACGGCGCCGTCGGCCAGCGTCCAACTATAATTAAATTCGTCGCTGCGGCGTTCGTTCTGCGTCGAGACGAAATGAAAAGCGAAATTTTCCTCTATCTCCGCCAATGAATCGAAATCGATTTCTTTATCCCATGCCGTATCTTCCACAGAATCTTCCGCGACAACCGTTCCGATTCTACCGCCAAACGGAAACAAAAGAAGTGCCGCCAAAGCAATATAAAATAACTTGGATAATCCTTTCATTTGCTCACCCCTCTATCAGCTTATTTTCGAGCGTGATATACCACGTCTTTCCCGCAGGTAATTTGACGTAATATTTTCCGTTCTCCTTCGTTACTTGCGGCTGAGAAATCGTCTTGTTCACCTCTATGGAATAAGTTCTGTTGCCGTATTCGTAAGTATTTACTCCCGCATAGGTCATATCCGAGGGCAGGCAGCTTTCGATTTTCAAACCCAAAAGGTCGGGCGTAATTCCGACAATATCCGTCACGAACGTCAGAGGCACCAAGCCGCTTTCGGGAAATTCCCCGTTGATGCTCACCTGATAGACGCCGAAAGAAGTCCTCGGATCGCGGCGGAGCTGATCCTTATGAAATTCGTCCATAATGACATTGAACCGCTTCATCGCGTTATCGCCGGATAATCCCGTACGTCCGGAAACGTCATAGTAGGAAGTATAAAAAATCGTTCCTCCGTTCTGCATTTGCAGACCGTACTCTCCCCACATGCCGGGCAGAACGTCGTTGAAGGAATGGCCGTTATACCACCAGTAGTGCAGCCCGTCTTCCTCCACGGATTCCACAGCCACCGTATTGGAGCGCGCGGAGACTTTGAAATTATAGATGTCCGCGCCCGTCGAGGTATCCCCTTCTATCTTCCTTTCCCCGTCCACCCAGGAATAGATTTGTTTGAGCTGTTCCTCGTTTGCGAGCCCCGCCGAAGCCGCCATGAAATTGACGAACGTGAGTCCGAAATCCAAGCGGTCACCGTTGATGTTTATAGAGGTGATATATCTGCCCTTTTCCTCGTCCCAAAAAGTTTCATTGAATACCCTTTTAATTTTTTCCGCGAGCTCGGTATAATAATTTGCATCCAAAGTATTGCCGAGATAGTTTTCGATATCGGACATTGCGAGAACGGCTTGATAAAAGAGGATATTTTCATACGCGGAATTATATCCGAAGAAATTCAGAGAATCCCAATAGTTAGATGAAAGCCCGTGCACCGTCCCGTCGTTTCTCGGGTCATAAATGGTCATGAGCCCTGAATCCCCGTTGAGGTTTGTCAGCATATATCCCATGGCTTTGCGGAGCTTATCTATCATCTTTTGCCCCTTCGCATTGACTGAATCGAGGAAGCCTGCCGTATTATTTCCCGTCAAAAGATAATCTCTCGAAGCGATGATAAGGGAGGAATTATTCGTATAGTGATTTTGTTCTCCGAGATGCTGCGGAGCGCTTTCCGTCGCCCAAATATAACCGTCGTCCCGCTTGTTATCTTCGTATTCGGAGGTATCGACTTTATAGGTCTTTTCGTCCTCGTCGTAATACCATCCGTCCCCTCCGTAAACCGCATTTTTGAGTGAATTGACGTGAATATTTATGGCGTCGTCATAGCCGCTCCAATTGAGTTTCTGACCGTTCCAAGCCATCCATTCCACAGAAGCGGTCATCGTCTGTCCGGAGCGGAAGGGTTCCACGTTCGTGGCGCCGCCGCGCAAAGAATTATACATTCTCGGCTCCGTCTGAGCCAATCCGAAAATCGTCCACATATTGCTGAGGTCGGCGTTATAATATCCGTCATAGGAGGTATAAAGCGGCATCTCATCCGTCCCGTAAACCCGCATTTCGGATACGCTGAAATACTTCACGCCCGAGCTCGCCACGGGGTACATCAGGGAACGAATCCTGATTCCGTTTGCCGTTATTCCGTCGAGGGGAAGTACCAGCGTAGCCCCTTTCGGGTTCGGGAAATTCATGATACAGGAATATTGTCCTTCCGAATTGGGGAGAACGTAATAGTAATGCGGAAGCATATACCAATTTTCCCCTCCGTCCGTGGTATATTCCACAGAAATGTTGGACGGGAATACGGATAACGAGGAAGGGATTTTTACTTCCAGCGTATCCAAGGTATAATATTTATCGAACAGATAACCTACATATTCGTCGGAAGCGACGGAATCGGAAACCTCGCTCTCCCATGCGGTCGAATTATCGTTATCCGCAATCTTTTCCGCGTTCGTTTCCGCCGAACGACTCCCCGAGGAAATCGGTTTGACCGATTTGATCATGTTCCCCGTATAATCGGGCCCGCTCACTTCGAGATACTGCGCCTCCGTCCAGCCATACAAGGTTCCGAGTGCCAAATTGACGCCGCAAGCGCGTATGGCGTACGTGCCGGCCTTCTTGTACGTGTGATAAACTTCTCCGAGAACTTTATGCTCGTCGTCATAGACGTAAGGTCCGTTATAGCTCCATGTCCCGTCCCCCCAATCCACTACGTAATAGTTATAATTTTCGAGCGCCGTATCCAGCATGACATACGCCGTCAGTTTTGCCCCCGTCACCGCAGAGGAAGAAACGGGAATGACGAGATTGACGTTACTGCCCGTCTTTCTCGGATTTTGGGATTCCTCGTATACGATTTCCTTCATATTTGCTCCGATATAATTTCCGCCGCCGTTTTGCGGGGTCCCGTTCTTCCCACAACCTTGGCAGGTAAAAGCTAAAATAGCCGCAAAAACGCACGCCGCCGCTTTCTTACCCATTTTTGTTCCTCCTTGCTTTTAACGAGAATCCCGCCGCCGTGAGCATTGTCACAGCGACTGCGGAAATACCGCTCAGATTGGATTTACAGCCTCCGTCCGTTTCCGACTTCTTCGCGCCCACGACGACTCTACATTCAGCCTTAAAATTCCCGTAATAGTCCCGCACGGAAACCACACATTCGCCCTCGCTCATCGCCGTCACCGTTCCGTTGTTGACGATAGCGATTGACGTATCCGAGCTGCTCCACTTAAAGCCCAAATTTTCCGCCTCCGCGGGATAATACCCCGCTTCGAGATACAGCTTTTCCCCGACGGATAGAGTCGCCTCGTTGACATTCAAAGTCACTCCCGCGATTTCGGGAATCGTCTTTGTCACTTGCACCACCGTTTCCGCAGTAAATCCGCCGTCCTTCGTAATCATTTTGATAACCGTCGTTCCCGCCTTCAATGCATGCAGGTAGCCGTCCGTATCTACCGTCGCCACATCGGGATTTTCCGATAGGAAACGGACAGCCGTTTCAGCGCTGTTTTCGGGCAGAATTCGGTATCCGAGCTTTACGGGGTCCTCTCCGTATTCCATTTCAATCGTTTCTTCTTCGGCTTCAATCCCTTCCACCAAAGCCGCTTTCTCAAAGCTCTGTCTTTCTCCGTCCGCCGTCAAAGGATAGATTTCCACCTTTCCGCGGAAAGCCCCCGCCGTATTTGCAGTGAACAGTCCCACTCTTCCGTATTCGATAAGTTCGGCGGGATATTGGGTATCGATTCGCAAAACATCGTCTACATATACGCGAAAATATTCCTCGCAGACAGCTACGGTAAATTTATAAAAATCGTCCTTTGACGCAAATTTTGAAGATGTCGCAGGCTTACTGATTGTCAGTCCTTTCACTTCCACGCACGGGTCGGGCATGAAATAGACTCCGTTCCCGCTCGCCATGTGCCTCAAAGACATATCCTTGTTGCCAAAAATAATTCCTTCAAGCCCCGCGGCTCCGATTTTTATTTCCGTCGTGAGTTCAAAATATCGAAGGTAACAATCCTTGAAATAGAGCGCCGCGTAATTCCCCGTAACGTCTTTCCCGCCGACGTCGTTGATTCTCGTCAGCGTGCCCGCCTTTGTGTCCGACAACCAATGTTCCGAGAGAGCCTCATCTTCCCCCTTAGCCGCATTTTCAGCGACATACACGGGCATAAGCCTCTCCGCCATATTTTCGTCGGAAAAATCCAAAACATACGGCGAGGCATCGGAGGAGGGCGCCTCTGCATCCGTTTCTATCGCGGGCACGGAAAGCAGGCTGAACGCTAAAAGCGCCGCAGCGGATAGCGAAAGAAAATTTTTCATCATCTTGCGGTTTCCCCCTCCCTCATTTTATCCAGCCATAAGAACGGAATTGTTTTTCTGCCTCTTTGAGGAGCTCCGTTCCGCCGCTCTTTTTCCAGTCCGCGACAAAATCGTCGTACATCTTTTGAGCGGCTGCCGCAGTCTTATTTTTGTCGTTGACGTACTTATATTCAAACTCCTGCATTTTCTTCGTCAGCGTCGAAATGACGGAGGAATCGAGTTTCAGAACCGAGCCGTATTGCAAACGGCGCTTATATCCTGCCGTCGTGGAATCGTGTTCAATGACCTTATTGACGATAGAAGTGACTACGGGCGAGGTAGTGCCCTGTACTACGCCGTCGTCGGTGGAGCGAAAGAACATTCCCCAATCCCAAGCCCCGGGGTATTGAGAGCGATAGGAGCGTTCAACTCCTTCCGCTTCGTCGCCAGTATAGATATATACCTGAGCGGAATTTTCAATCGTTTGGAAATTGAGACCGTCCTCAATCCCTACGCCCCAACGGAGTGCGTCATAGGCCTTTGAGCGGTTATAAGTCACCGTACCGTCGGCGTTTTCCGTCTTTGTCATGGCAAGGTCGTCGAGGAACTTAATGATTTTCTGCATCTTATCCGTATCGTTAGCCGCCTTTACGGAAACGGTGATAATGGTGCCGAGGAATCCGTCCGAGGGCTGATAGCCGCCGTACGGACTGTCGGGATCCTTGGGAACGGGATAGGTTTCCCACCAGTCTTTCGTATCGTATACCTCGCCCGTTGCGGGGTCTATGATATTATTTCTCGTATAATAAGCCTGCGTCGTCTCGCTCAGTTCACCCGTATACCATTCGATACCGATTTTGCCCGCGGTAGAGGTCTTTTGCGAAGCGTTCTGATAATACCAATTCGGCTCGATAAGTTGTTCTTTAATGAGCGTGGAGATAAAATCGAGCATCTTTTTTTCCGTTCCGTCCGTAATGCCGAAATCCACGTTCCCTTCTTCGTCGAAATAAATTCCCCAAGGAAGTTGACATACAGAGCCGTACATCAAGGGAATCCATGTTCCCAAAACGCCGAAATCCTTTTGCTCACCCGCGGTCGAGAAGCCGAAACAGGTCAGGTTATTTTGGTCGGGATTTTTGGTAATCTTGATAAATCGCGCGAAATTGAGAAGGTCGTCGGGCGTATTCGGCTGCCATTCCCCGCCGTCCGTAGCCGTGTTTCCCGCAGGATAGTATATTTGACCGTCGAGATAATAAGGCTCCGTGGTCGCACGATATTCGTCCGCCCAGTCCTCCCGAATTTTTAAAGACCAAGTCGGAGGGTCGGGCAAAGTCCAAAGCGCCGTCAGTTTATCCTCCTCCGTAAGCATGAGCCTCGCAATAGACGGTTCTCCCGGGCGGTCGGCGTCCTCTGTATTGATAATTTTTGAAAAATTGGGCATTTTATCGAGATACGGCGTCCAGTCGGAAAGGAGCACGCCTTGATTAAAAATGGTACGGAAGGAATCCACGCTGTCGAACGCCACAATATCGGGCATATTTTCGGTATTTGAAAATTGAAGCTGAGCCGTCGTAGCAAAATCAGTCGCTGCAATCAAAGTGGCATTGAGTCCGTAATTATCTTTAATGTACTGTTTATATGGATCATTTTCCGTCGTGGGCGTACCTACCGCGGCGGTCGTCAGAATCGTGATATTATCGGACGACGTAATGCCGCCGACAATATTTCCATCTCCGCAACCCGTCGCCGCCAAGGTCACTACGGCGGCTATCGTCGTACACAGTATTTTTTTGAATCCTTTCATAATTTGATCTCCTCCGAATTGGAAAAATTTTTTTAACCCTTGACGGCACCGAGATATACGCCGTCCTTAAAGAATTTCTGGAAAAAGGGATAGATACAGAGTATAGGCAAAAAGCCCGTAATCGTCAGTGCCATGCGCAGCGTTTCCTGCGTCACACCCCCGCCCGTAATCTCGATGACCGACGAATCGATTTGAGCGAGATTATTGAAATTAATCATGATGTAATATTGCAAGGTCCAAAGCGCGGAATGAGCTTGGTCAATGTAAATCATGACGTCGAACCAGTTATTCCAATGCGCGACCATGGTAAAGAGTCCGATAGACGCGACGACGGGTGTAGAGAGCGGCAGGATAATGGAAGTAAACAACCGCATTTCCCCGATTCCGTCCACGGTCGCCGCCTCCTGTATCTCCGCAGGAATACCGAGGAAAAACTGCTTGAAGATGAGGATATTCCAAGCGCTTACGATATTGGGCAGAATGAGCGCCCAAAAATTATTCAGAAGATTGAGCTCCTTAATGACGAGATAAT
>CAKXBD010000099.1 GCA_934871445.1 uncultured bacterium
GGGTAGACATGACATTCTGCTGATAATCGTCGGGATCTATCGTTTCCTTGGTAAAGAAGCTCTCGTCGATGGGAACGATGTAGTCGTTCACCGCATAGTTTTTGACGAGCTGACTGTGGATAATCGCAAGATCCGGCCCGTTATTGGGAATATTATTTTTAAGATTGTTGTAATGCGTGTCGCGTACGTCCGAATGGTGGTCTATATGAATTTGCCCCTCGTATTCTTGATTGAACTTCGTGATCATGCGTTCAAACACTGTTAAATCGGCTCCCGTGATGGGTGTCCAAAGTTTGAGGGATACGGTACCTCCCGAAGCGGAATCGTCACCGTCATCTCCTCCTCCGCCTCCGCAGGCAGCGAAGCCCAACGACATGGTCCCTGCCAACAAAACGGAAATTAAACCTGTCAAAAATTTCTTTTTCATAAAATAAACCTCTCTGTCTATAAATTTGATAGCGCACTTTCTTCCGCGGCAGGAATCCGCCGCGGAAAATTTTTCGGATTTCAGATACTATTTAATGACGGGAACCGGCATTCCGCTCTTGCCCGCGATTTTATCCTTGGTCTGAGGGAAGTCCCCGTCCCATTCCAACTTATCTATGAGCAACGATCTGCGATTGGAATTTCCGTAAGTGCCCGGTTCTTCCGTATCAAATCCGTGATAAACGATATACCAATTCCCCGCGTCGTCCTGAATGACGGCATTATGCCCGACTCCGACGAAATCATCGCTCGCCTGCAAAACGATTGCCCCGCGGTTTTCTCCGAGCATATCCCGGCCTTCGTCATCAATGTACGGGCCGAGCGGTTGCTTCGATCTCGCCACGCGCACATGATAAGTGGAATTCAAGCCCTCACAGCAGGAACCGCTGGATACAAACATATAATAATATCCGTCTTTATACACGATATAGGGCGCCTCATACGTGGCAATGTTGAACGCCGTACTCGTATCCAGTCCCGCGACGAGCGTCTTGTTCGCCTTCGCGTTTTCTAAACCGCCTTCCAATCCCAATCCGTCATCCGTCAACCGCACTCCGTACAGCCCGCGGAAACTACCCCAAATCATGTAGTAATTTCCTTCCTGATCGGGAAACACGGCAGGATCGATGGAATTGTTCACGCCGATTTCGCTGGACTTGAACAATTTTCCCTGATCCGTCCAAGGGCCCAAAGGATGAGGCGCGGTCGCTATACCGATTCCGGGATCGGGATCTCCCCATACAGACAGAGCATAATACATAACGAACGTATCCCCGATTTTTACGACGTCGGGAGCCCAGACATTTGCGCCGTAGGTACCCCAATCGGGCTTTTCCCGTGCGGTGAACGCGGCATTTTTGAAATACCAATGCACGAGGTCATCCGATTCGAGAATGGGTACGATCTGCTTATTCGATATATTTTCGAGCGGATCGTCGCTCGGCTTCCACTGCCCGTAGTCTTCCGTCGCATAAGCGTAATATTTGCCCTCGTATTCGATGATGCAAGGATCGGCAAATACCGGTTCGTAGACGGGATTATCGTACTCCGTCTGCGTATTTCCCGAGCTTTCGGAGCTTTGGGAAGGTGCGCTTTCGCCGCACCCCCCGAAGCTCGCCGCCAACATGATAACTGTCAGCAATATACCAACTATTTTTTTCATTGTTATGCGTCCTTTTTTCCGCATCGGCGTTAAGCGTCCGCCGAAACTTCCACGATCTCGAACTGGTAAATTTTGACCGTGGAACCCTTGATTCCGCTGCCGCCGAGCAACATTCCAACTCGCGTTCCGCTCGCAGCTTCATCGAACGAAAATTCAAATTCAAACGTCTTTACTTCTTCGGTCAATGCAAATGTCGTATTTTTACCCTTAGAGGAATCCTGATTCGGATTGATTTCCACCTTGATATTTCTGTCTACCGTGGACGACGCTTTCACAATCAATTTATAGGTCTTGCCCGCTTCAAACTGTTTTCCGTCCTGGCGAAGCTGAATATTCCAATCGGCGCCCGTATCCTCTGCAAAAGTCGTGGAAACATACGTGCCGTTATCGTCCGAGCCTTTTACGAATGAAGAACCTTCCGAGCCCCAATGTCTCATGCCGTATTCAAAGTCAGAGTTCTTCAACTGCCAGCCCTCGTATTGCGTCGTATCGGGGTCGAGCGTAATTTCCGCATAATCGATCCAAATGACGCTTCCGTTGTTTTCCGATCCTCCTCCGCCGAGCAGGAAACGGAAGCCCGTCGTGTTATTGGGCGCGGAATAATAAATTTCCGTTACGGTATATTCCGTGGTCAGATTGATTGCATAAGAATAATTGGTTCCCGCGTTAAGTTCGAGATTGATTGAACGGTTGCGGCTCGCCTTTGCGCGGATTTTGATGATATAATTGGTGTTCTTTTCCATGGAGACGTCTTGGCGGAACTGAATATGCCATCCGTCGGTCGAAGGATTTTCAATGGTGATTTTTGCCGCACCTTCTTTTTCATCGCCTTCTACCCATTCAAACGTCGCTTTGCCGGGATTTTGTGCGTTGACGTCCTGAGTCCAATATTTGATATCGTTGTCGAACGTCCCGTTGCTCAAACTGTAAGGATGTTCCTTCTGCAAACGCACTTTGATCGAACGATAACCGATAGCCGAAGGCCCGTTTTCGTTTTCGACCACATAAGCAAGGGTATAGTTTGTACCCTCCATGATTTGTTCGGAAACCTGTCCCATCACGGTGATCCGATCGGTGAGATCGGTATCTCCGCTCTTCGCCGTCACACCCGCCTTAGGATTTGCTATAAACTCTTTAAGCTCTTCGGATTCCGCATAATACGTAACGCTGTCGAGCCCTTCAAACGTCACCTCGCCGCATCTTTGCACTTTTTCGATCTTGATGCTGTTAATGGTCACGTCATAGGCTTTTGTCGTATCCTCTTCCAAAATATATCCGAAATAAAGCACCGCTTTGGCATTGGTATAATCTTTATCCGCCGTATAGTAGCTGACATAATCCGCATATTCGGAGCTCAACTTATAAGGCGTAAGCCCCTGCATCATCGAATAGTTCGTGGAAGGATTTTCAAAACCGAAAGAAACGGATTTTCCGCTATCGGACTTGGCGTTGACGGTAATTTTATAGGTCTCTCCTTCAAGCAGGTTGACGGAAGACATATATTGCAGCGAATACCACGCATTCCCCAAGCCCGTGATGTTGAACTTCGGCTTTTTCACCCCGTTTTCCGTCACTTTTTCCATCGTCGCGCTTCCGCCCGGAACATCGAGCTGCCAGCCGTAAAATCCTTCGTTGCTCTCCACGGCAAAATCTCCGTTAGAAAGATTGTACTGCTGTTCTACCGTCACCTCTCGGGATTCAAAATCCTTTACTCCGTCATCGACGGCCATGTAATAAACGGTATAAACGCCCGTAATATGATAATCGAAATCGTCATAATCGTCATATATACCCAATTCGGTCAATTCGGCTTCATTTTCGTCAAGAGTGAGTACCGTGACCGACGATGAAATATCCTCTCCCGCCGCATTTGTGACTTTAACGCCGTCCAATAAATCAAACGGAGTTCCCGCCACTACTGTTGCGTCGGTCATTCCCGACCAGGTGAACTCGGAATTTTCTTCGCTGTCGTTAGTCTTCTCGCCGCATCCGGCAAGAACACCCGCTGCCAAACACAGCGTGAGCACGGAAGAACATACGAATTTCAGTGTCTTTTTCATAATTGCCTCCTGAATCATAGTTTTTTATTTATTTGGAATTTTCATTCCTTTTTCACTAAAATTTGTGTTCCCGACCAAAGGAACTACAAGGTTACGAACTTACATAAAAATATTTTCATACTAAATCATACCATTTTTCCCGTTCCTCCTCGTTTTTCGATTTTTATATCCACCCTTTCACTTCTTTGTATTATCTTTCGTCTCACCTTCCCGAAAAACCGTATTTTTTCTGTCTCCCGCGGCGATTGCCCGATAAGTTTTTTTGTTAATTCAAAACCTTGAATTAACAAAAGACCTAGGTCTTTTCTGAGTTATAAAATTTTATTTTTTGTACCGTTATCGTTAACGGAATAAAATAGAAATATTAAGAATGATAAAAAATTCTTTTATGAAATTCAGGATATAAAATTTTCGTCTAAATATACGTCGAAAGTATCCGTCACTCGGGGTTCTCGTCCCTTTTCTATGCGGGAAACGAGAACATTTACGGCCCGTTCGGCCATCGCGCGTTTATCCGTTCCGACGGAAACGAGGCGACGGGGAATCCGTATTTCTTTTTGAATATCGTCGAAGCCGATAACCTGTATATTTTCAATCCCCGCTCTTTCCAAACGATAAACGATGTCAAACGCGATCATATCGCTGAAACAAAAGAACGAATCGGGTCTCGTTTCCGGATTTTCAAACAGCGCGAAAAATTTTTCCTCGAAATTGTCCATGGAATCCAAGAGAACGGGGGACGGCGCACCCACGTTTTCAAATTCTTTTTTGAAGCCCATAAAACGGTCGTATGTACAGGAGGCTGTTCCTACACTCACGTAAACGGAACGCTTACACCCCTTTTCGAGAAAACGCCGCGCAGCCAATCTGCCTCCCTTTTCGTCATCCATACAAATATAATCGATCGATTTGACGTCTGTCCGTCTGCCGAAAAGAAGTATCGGTACGACAAAACTATCCAGCATTTCCGTCACTTCTTCGGCGGGTTCGAGAAAACTGATAATTCCCGCGACATTGTGCGATACCGCAAACTCGTAATCCGACCGGTCAAGTCGGTGTTTGGTCACGGACATCATCAAAATAGAATAATCCCGTTCCCTGAAACACGCTTGCAAATAATCAATCATAATAGAGAAATATACATTGACGAGATGATCATAGATGATAACGATCAGCTTACTGTTCCCGCAACGGAGCGAACTCGCCGAATTGTTTTTCACATAGTTCAACTCCGTAGCAACTTTCAGTACCTTCTCCCTCGTTTCTGCCGAAACTTCGGGGGCATTACGAATTGCTCGAGATACCGTTTGCGGCGTTACATTCGCTGCACGCGCTACATCTCTCATGGTCACTCTCATCTTTTTCATGTTCCACTGCACCTTTGACGGCTCCTGCCGCCCTATTTCTTTCATCCCTCCCTTATCTCATTAATTCATTGATTTTTGCGATTGTTATCGTTAACGGCTCGTAATTTTTTACCCGAATCTACACTTATGGTCGATCGGGTCTTTACGTTCTGCTCTTTGAGCCGTTCACAAATCATCTGCAAACTTTTTTCTCTAAGCCAAACAACAATTCTTTTGTATTGCGATTTTATCTTATCACTAACTTTTTGAATTGTCAACCACTTTCACGCAATTTTCACACAGTTTTCATTTTTTGATTTACCCGTTACCGATCCTCTTTAATCGCCGATTGTGCTCCTTTATGCTTACTTATGTACAGTATTCTGTATTCTTTATAAAAAAGGCAGGCGAAAAATTTCGCCTGCCTTTTCTGCTCTATCCTTCAAATTTTATTTACAATGGACACTTTATCCTTTATTTTCTGCTGTTGCGATTTGTCCGCCTGCCATGTTTTTTCATATAGCGCTTTTCAAGTAAAAAGGCTTCTATCTCCGAAACCTCGGAATCGATCGACTTCATTTTTATAGCCATTTCCGCCGCAGCCTCCAAGGCCATAGCGTTTTCAGCAGCTTTTTCCACACACTCTCCCCAGGTGATCGCTCCATGACTTTTGACTAATACGCCGGGAATCTCGATATAATCCCGCTGATTGAACGTTTCTTCTATCAGTTTTCCGATATTCAGTTCATACGAATTTTTACATTCCTTTTCCGTCAATCCTCTCGTGCATGGAATTTCACCGCAAAATGCGTCCGCATGAATGACACCGTAAGGAGGTATCCCTTTCCCCGCCTGAGCCCAAACAGTCGCATTGAGGGAATGTATATGTACGATACCGCCAAGCTCTGGGAAGGTCCGATATAAATGCAAATGCGTGGGAGTATCTCCGGAAGGCTTTCCGCCCTCTGCAACTCTGCCGTCTATCATATCGACGACAACCATATCTTCCGCCTTCATTTCCTCGTAAGGTACTCCGCCGGGAGTAATGACCATCAATCCCTTTTCTTGGTCTATCCCGCTCACATTTCCCCTCGTCAAGCCCACCAATCCGTATTTCACGAGCTTCATGGTCTCTTGAAACACACGCACCTTCAATTCCTCTAACATTTTATCACCTCCGCGGCTTTCTTTTTATTTTGCCGAAAACTTTTCCGACGCCCCCGAAAGCCTTTTTCCCTGTAAATAAATCGGATATTTTCCGCGGGGTTTCCGCTTTATCCTAACTTATGAATATTATACCATAAAAGGCATAAAAAATTCAATCATCTTTGAGGTCGAAAACGCGAAAATTAAATTTTTTTTTGTTTGTTTAACCAAACAAAATTTTTGAAAAGACGGAGTCGATTTTCAACTCCGCCTTTTATTACAGTTTTTACGGAAAAGGTTAAAATAAGCATTATCCTCACTCGCTTTTCCCGACGTATTGTTTTATGAGTTCAAAAACATCCTCCGTAAGAACATGCTCGACACGACAAGCATTTTGTTCAGCCGATTGAGGCTCTGCCCCCAATTTTATAAAGAGCGCAGTAATGATGCGGTGGCGTTCATAAACGGCGGCGGCTTTTTGCTTTCCGCTTTCCGTTAGAGAAATTTCCCCGTTATTATTTATGGAAATATAACCTTTTCTAACGAGCTTATTGACCGC
Organism: uncultured bacterium; assembly: GCA_934871445.1. Classification (GTDB taxonomy): domain Bacteria; phylum Bacillota; class Clostridia; order Christensenellales; family Borkfalkiaceae; genus Scatosoma. Next base: position 6,760 of record CAKXBD010000099.1, read on the forward strand.
AGAAGAAACGCTTGACTTTGCGTATCCCAGCGCCTCCACAATATCCACCGATCTCAAATTCGGCTTTGTACTTTTCAATCGAAGAATGGTTTCGAGATACATTTCCTCAGACTCATGATCTTTTACCATTTTCCTTCTCCTCCCTTTGGTTCTGAAATTTATTATACACTTTTTTCCGAAGAAAGTAAAGCTCATTGGTTATGTCCCTATAAATCTTTCAAAATTTTTTATTAAACGCCTTTTATTTTGTCAACATTTAATCAATTACTGCTTTTCATATAAAATAAAACATTTTTTTAATACTGTTTTTTTCCAAGATAGCGGAAAAGCCCTTCGGAAAATTCCGAAGGGCTTTATTTGTAATACGAGCGAATTTCGGCAAATGATTATAACACCTCCACAGTCGTTTGAGCTTTTCCAAACGGACTTGAAACAGAAATCCTGATTTTTTCTCCCGATGACGAAGGGCGAAGGATAGCCAAGGCTTCCCCGTAGTAGGTATCCGTTTCCTCTCTGAGATACCCGTCGGGATTATAGGGGCATGCATGCCCCAAAGCCAATAGCTGTCCATTCTCCGCCGAGACTTTTACCCTTCCTCGGCACAGCGGCAACGTTTTCCCGTCTTCATTTGCATAGCGAATGCGAATATAGGCGAGTTCATCCTTTCCTACCGACATTTTTTCGGGAGTAAGAAGAAGTCTTGGCGTACCCTTACCGCTAAATAATGATGTTCTACCGCGTTCTTTTCCCGATCGGTCGTAAGCGATTGCAGTCAATTCTCCCGGAAAATATTTTACCTTGAAGGAAACGAGACAATTTTTTTTCAGATTGACACGTTTCCGCCCTATCGTTTTTCCGTTCAATTTTAATTCTACAAACGGAGTTCGTGCATAGACTTCCACGCGAGTTTTCCTTCCTTCACAGCCATTCCAAGCCCAGCTTTCTCTTGCATTGGACATTTTCCAGGCAGAGGGAGAATGAGGCTTTCCGAAGTCGTCCACAGGCACTACCGCCATGCGGATAGTATCCAAGCCGAAGGCTACGCGGGTATACAG
>CAKXBD010000100.1 GCA_934871445.1 uncultured bacterium
GAAGACGTGCCGTAGATGTCGTCCCCGAATTGATCGGTATGCAGGAATACGCCTTTGGTTATCGCGGTATTCACGATTTCGTTCAACGTAAATTCAAAAGTGTTCGTTCCCGATTTCAGCGTAAAGGAATCCCCCTCCTTCAAGTCCAGAGAATCCGCGACGGATTTAGACATCACCACGTTCCCGTTGCGCGTATCAATGGTGGTCATCGTCATATTTTCCGAAAAATTATAAACCTTGATGTCCTTGCCCTTGCTCGCCCCGGAAGCGTTCATATAATAGACCTTATAGGTCTCGTAAGTTTCTATTTCACCCGATTCCTTCAATTCGTCCATTTTTTCTGAAAAATCCTCAGAAATATAGGGCGTGGCGATATCATAGGTGAACTGCCCGTAAAATTCTGTCTGCAAGCTATGGTCTATCGTATCCCCGATTCCTAAGGCACACATCAAAAGCGCCACACATCCGGTGATTCCGATGACCGTCATCGCCGCGCGAATGGGCTTGATGGCGATATTACGAGCCGCCATTTTTAAGGACAAAATCCCGTCGTTTCTGCCCTTCTTTTTCGGAGACAAATTTTCGCGGTTTTCCTGTTTTCCTGAGGATAAATTATTATTTTTTCCGCATTCCGTCTTTGTCCGCGTGTCCCGTTTCTTGCTGAGATGAAGGAAAATATTATCCTTGGGAACCATAGGACGCATACAGGCGGCGGGATTTTCCCGAACGACGTTCTTACAGACGAGAATACTGATAATCGTCGCTAAAAGTGCGACAGAGCCAACAGCCAAAATCGTCATCGGAATATCGAAAACAGGCATAAAAGGAATAGGCAGATTATAGACGAGCTGATATTTGACCTTCATGACATTGGGGACTATAAAAGGCCCGATCAAAGCGCCTACCGCACCGCCTATCAGACACAATAATCCGCCAAAACTTGCATAATGCCTAAGGATTTCCCCCTTGCCGAACCCCAGACCTTTGAGCGTCCCGATTTCCGTCCGTTCCTCCAAAATCAAGCGGTTGACCGTCGTAAGAATGACGAATACCGACACCAGCAGGAAAATAACGGGAAAGACATACAGCATTTTACGGCTCTGAGAAATTTCCCCGTCGAGAAGGACAGGCGCTTCTAGACTGCTCCTATCGTAAATGAAAATAAGATTTTCATTTCCCGAAAAATGTTCCCCTATTTCCGATTTCAGCGTTTCGGGAGAATCGGATTTTATCATGACCTGATTATAAAAATCGACGGCGGAAACGTCCAGAGACAGTTCCTCTTTAATAATTTCGGAAAACGTTTCCTCGGAAATATATACCGCTACGGAGGACGAGGACACTGTCGTTTCGGGGAAATTCATGTATCCCGTCACTTCCGCTTTCAAATCTATATGAAAGGAAAGTCCTCCTACGGGCACGGTAATACTCACTGTAACGGGGGATCCGATATCGATACCGCTCAATTCCGCAGTACGCTGTTCCAGCGTCACGCCCGCTTCGCCTTTAACGACCTTGGGGCGCGAAATAGAAGTATTCCCGACATACAGCTTCGCGCTCTTTCCGTCCAAAGCTCCCTCTGCGTAAACACGATACCCCACCTCGGCGTCAAGCGCGGAAAAATACGCCTTCTCTTCCTCGCCTATCGTTCCCATTTGCACGCAAAGATCACAGAGGTTCGTTTCTTCGTAATATTCGTTTACCGCTTTTTCCAGCGTTCTCGTATTGGAAACGAATCCGCAAAACAGCGTCACCGCAAGCATCGTGATGATAATCATCGAGAGGAATTGCAGGCGATTTCGTTTCATTTCCCTCGCGGCGAGACGCCGGAGTATCAATCCAGCCTTTATCACCAGTTTATCTCCTCCGGCGATTTCGGCGCCTCAACATGTTCATCACTTACAATGCGTCCGTCCGATAAACGAATAACTCTGTTCGCGACTTCCGCCAATTTGGCATTGTGCGTAACTACTACAATAGTCTTGTCCTTCTTTTTGGCGAGAGATAAAAGCAAACTGACGATATTTTTTCCCGTAGCGCTGTCCAAAGCGCCTGTGGGTTCGTCACAGAGGAGCAACTTGGGATTTTTTACAACGGCACGAGCAATTGCGACGCGCTGCTGCTCTCCTCCGGAAAGTTGGGCGGGGAAATTATTCTTTCGGTTTTCCAAGCCTACCAATTTTAACGCTTCGGCGGCGTCCATTCCCTCTTCACTCTCTGAAAGAGCAACATTTTCAACTGCCGTCAAATTCTGCATGAGATTATAAAACTGAAAGACGAATCCGATATCCTTTCTCCGATAATTCACTAATTGCTTTTCATTAAAATGAACAATATCTTTTCCCGCTATCATGACACTCCCTTCCGTAGCGCTGTCCATGCCGCCCAAAATATTCAGCAAGGTACTTTTTCCGCTCCCCGACGGCCCAAGAATGACGACGAATTCCCCCGTTTCCAAAGAAAAGGAAACGTCGTTCAATGCGATTACGGAATTCTGCTCGCCGCCGTATACTTTTTTCAAATTCCGAATTTCTATATTGCTCATATACTTTTTCGCCTTCCTTTTTTCTTCCAAACTATCTTTCTTCAATATTATACAACAATCGTCTAAAAAAAGCAACGGTTATCCGTATTTTTCTCGATAACCTCATTTTTCTTTCACAATTGCCAGCCACAGTAAATATTTTTTTCTAAAAATAAAGGACTTATTCCTTCAAAAAAGGCGCAATATCCCCCTTTCAAAGAAAAAAGTCCGAATTTTTCTTTATCAAAAAAAATTTATTATTCCTTCGGCCGCAAAATCGCAATTCGAATATACCCTGCTTCATATCTATGCGCGGCTCTTGCGCAAGGATATAAAGGTTCTTTTTTACAACTCGAACAAAAATCGTATGTACCGCACTTGTCGTGCCCTTCTTGCATACTATCGTCCCATTTGATTTTATCGAATTTTTCTTGTTCTGCTTTGAAGTCCATACTATCTCTCCTTTATTTCTCATCTTTATTAAAAGACAAAAATTCTTTCAATTATAACCGGTGAGAATATGCTTTTATTTCCTTTATAACATTTTCGGTCAAAAATTTTATATTTCATCTATATTATAGCCAATTTCGACAAATTTTTCAACATTTTTACGCAAAAAAATTTGTAATTTTTTTATTTTTTTGCACATATTCCGAATTTACCTGCATAAGAAAACCGCGGTCAGAGTTTTCTGCCGCGGAATAATCATCTTGTTATCATCCTCTCAGTTATGCGACTTTGCAACCAAAAAGTTGCAAAGCGCCGTTAACCGTTTTTTCAAGAGCATATTCAAAGTTTTCCACGATGGGAGCAAAGAATTCCGTATGCGGGCCTTTTCCGACTTCCGTCTTTGCCTTTAGAAAAGTACATCGATTTTCCTCGATTCGCCTCCCCCTTCCCCGCGGTCAAACTGATTTCGCCTTTGTAACAATATTATATTATATGCAGACAGCATTAATGATATGCACAAAAAAAGACAAAACAAAAAATTTTTTTAAGAAATTTCTGTTACGCGAAGGTTACTCAATATTTCCTCATATTTTTCTCGCGTAAAGGAAATCTTTCCTACCGTCGTGACGGTAGCCGTACCGGCAGCAACGCCCGCGCGCAAAATGTCCGGAAGCGGAGCGCCCTGCTCCATCATCATAGCCGCCGCGGCAATCATTCCGTCGCCCGCCCCTACCGTCGAATTGACGGCGACATTGATGCTTTTGCAATAATAGTGATGCGCCCCGTCCGTGATAATCGCTCCGTCCTTTCCGAGCGACAAAAGCACGATTTTCGCCCCGCGGTCAATGAGTTCTCGGCAACCGGAAAGCAAATCCTGTTTATCTGTAATTTCCCGTCCCAAAGTATTTTGCAGCTCGTCGAGATTGGGCTTTGCAAGATCCACGCCTGCTTTCAATGCTGAGAAAAGTCGATCGCCCTCCGCGTCCACGATTTTAAGGGCTTTCGAATCGACGGAACGAAATAAGTTTTCATAGTATTCAGCGGGAACGCCGCGAGGGAGACTGCCTGAAATGACGGTAACATTACTCCGAGCCGAAAGCATTTGCACCATGCCGAGAAGTTCCCCTGTCTTGCCTTCTCCGACTTCTTCTCCGACATCGTTCACTTCCGTAAGCATAGATTTATTATCGATAAATTTATAATTTTCTCTGACGCGTCCTTTATTCCACACAAAAGTGAAAGGAACGCCTTCTTTATCGAGGGCATTTTCAAACATATATCCGTTTTCGTTATACATCAGCCCTGTCGCATACGGCTCGCCGCCCAGACGAGCGACCCCGATTGCTACATTCAAAGCCTTTCCCGTAAAGGAAAGCGTTTTACTTTTTACGATATTTGTCTTTCCGACATTGAGAGAATCAAGTTCTATGGTTATGTCCGTACAGGGACTCAAACAAACGGTTAAAATCATAAAAAAGGCTCCTTTGCAGCGACAAAAAATGTTTTATCGCCAAACCCAATTTATTATACAATAAAACGTCAAAAATTTCAATACCAAACAGAAAAATTTTTTGCGAAATTTTCAATTTTTTTTGTCGTAAAAGAGCCGCTTTTTTCTTAGAAAAAAGCGGCTGTTGTCCGATTTACATGGAGATCATTTGAAGGGTCTCGTACAATTCGTAATTAAAGGTCTTTTTCATGGATACCGCTTCTATGATATCCATATCGATGATTTCATTTTTGCGAATACCGACCACACGGTTGCCGATCCCTTCATTGAGAAGGCGAACCGCCTTATTGCCGAACTGTGCAGCCAACATTCTGTCCGCCATAGAAGGCGAACCGCCGCGCTGAACGTGCCCGATACAAGTGGGACGAACGGAATAGGTCGTCACCTCTTGCAACTGTTTGGCAAACTGTTCCGCACTCATGACACCTTCGGCCACCACGATGATGTTGGAATGTTTTCCGCTTGCGCGCGAACGATTGATGCGCATAACAATATCGTCCATATCGAACGCAATTTCAGGCACGACGATAATTTCTGCACCCGAAGCAATCCCGCTGTAAAGCGCGATATCGCCGCAGTGTCTGCCCATGACCTCTACGACGGAAATACGTTCATGAGAAGTCATTGTGTCGCGGAGCTTATTGATGATATCGAGACAAGTATTCACCGCGGTATCGAAGCCGAGCGTATAATCGGTATACTGCAAATCGTTGTCGATTGTTCCGGGAATCCCGATAGTCAAAATCCCAAACTCGTCGCTTAAATCCTTTGCGCCGCGGAAAGAACCGTCGCCGCCAATGACGACCAGTCCTTCGATTCCCCTGCTTTCCAATGTTTTAGCGGCTTTCTGCCGTCCTTCCTTTGTAAGCAATTCGAGACATCTCGCCGTTCTCAGCATGGTACCGCCACGCTGAACGATATCGGAAACGCTGCGCATTTCCATGGGAATGAGATCGTCCTCCAAAAGACCGGAATAGCCTCTTTGGATTCCGTAAACCTCCATACCGTAATAGATTGCCGTTCTGACCACCGCGCGGATTGCCGCGTTCATACCGGGAGCATCGCCGCCGCTCGTCAAAAGACCGATACGTTTCATTCTATTATCCTCCGTCAGAGTAAATTGATAAAAATTATTTTTCGATTTTTGAAAGGTATCAGCGCCTTTCCTCGCCCCGTCGACTTTCCCTCTTTTTCCGCATAAGTTTACTATTCCGATATATTATAACAAAACTTTACGAAAAAACAAACTCTTTTGACCACCTTTTCGGAAAATTTTCAGACAAGTTTTATACAATCTTCTCTTAAAAAGCTGGAAAGCTCCGCCATGAGCGCCCGATTCGGATTTACCTTCTGCGAACAAAGAAACTTTTTTCCCTCCTTTACGAAACAAACGGACGTTTCTCCCTCGTAAAAGCAAAGCGTTTCCATGAGCTCGTCCACATCCTCCTGTTCTAACTGAGAAATATTCAGCCACAGTTTTTTCGGAGCGGCCGGCTGTTCCTTTTTCGGCGCTTCTTCCGACTTATTTGTTTCTTTGGGCGCAGAGACAGGCGCCGAGTCTTCTTCCAATTTGAACTCCGTCATTCTGTCCACGATAATCGTAGGCGCTTTTTCTTCGTTAATGTCTATTTTACCGCTTAAAGACACGACCGCGTCTATTGTGAGAAAACTTCTGATACGGTCGTAGACATTGGGGAAACAAACGCACTCGACGGTGCCGTACATATCTTCCACCGTCACAAACGCCATAAACGAGCCTGACCGCGTCTGTAACTTTTTTATCCCCGCAATCATACCGCCCATCGTCACCTGCTGACCGTCCGAAAGTTCGGAATATGTCTTTCCTCCCGTTTCCTCGTCCTCGATATAATCCGTGAGCATGGAACAATTAAAGGTCTTATCCTTGAAATAAGCGACATATTTTTCAAAGGGATGCCCGCTGACGTAAACACCAAGCACGGATTTCTCTTTGGAAAGGCGTTCCGTCGGCTCGTATTCCGGAATATCGGGATAGTCGATTTCCAAGCCCTGTTCTTCGATGATGTCCCCGAACAGGGAAATCTGTGCCCCCGCCTTCTGTTTGTCCATGGCGTTGACGCGGGTGATTGCCTCGTCGTACACCGCCGCAAACTGCGCACGGGGCCGACCAAAGCAATCGAACGCGCCCGCATAAATGAGGCTTTCGACAATGCGTTTATTGACATATTTTGCACAGCGGAGCACGAAATCGGAAAAATCCTTGAATTCACCGTGCGCGTTGCGTTCCTTTATGACGTCCTCAATGGGAGCCTGCCCCACGCCGCGAAGCGCGCCGAGACCGAAACGGAGCCCGTTTCCCTGAACGGAGAAAATATCCTTGGATTTATTGATATCGGGCGGAAGAACCTCGATATTCTTTTCCTTCATATATGCGATATACTTGGAAATTTCCTCGATCTTGTCGATACGGTCGTTGAGAATACCTGCGAGAAACTCTTTGGGATAAAAATATTTGAGATACGCCGTCCGATAAGCGACGACGGCATAAGCGGCGGCGTGCGATTTATTGAACGCATAGGAAGCAAAGCTCTCCATATCCGCGAAAATTTTTGCAGCTACGTCCGCGGGAATTCCCTGAGCGGCACAGCCCGTAATATTTCCACCCTTGTCGATATCGCCGTAAATAAATTTATCCTTCTGCGCCATCAGCTCGTCCTTGTGCTTTTTCGCCATGGCACGGCGGACGAGGTCCGCTTGTCCCAGGGAGTAGCCCGCGAGCTTTTGGAAAATCTGCATGACTTGTTCCTGATAAATGATGACGCCGTAGGAGTTTTTGAGGATAGGCTCCAAAAGCGGAGTATCATACACGATTTTTTCAGGGTGGTTCTTATTGCGGATATAAGTGGGAATGAAATCCATGGGTCCGGGACGGTACAGAGAAATCCCCGCGATGAGGTCTTCGAGGCAGTCGGGCTGCAACTCTTTCATGAACTTTTTCATGCCGCCTTGTTCGAGTTGGAACACCGCATCCGTGTCCCCCGAAGAAATCAACTGATATGCTTCGGGCACATCGTTGCCGATTTCGTTGAAGTCGATATCGATTCCCAATCCCTCTTTAATATACGTAAGCGTATTTTTGATGTCCGTCAAAGTGGTGAGGGCGAGGAAGTCCATTTTCAGCATACCGACGGCTTCCACCTCTTTCATATCGAACTGCGTGACTATATCCTCGCCGTTGCGCGCGAGCGGGACATTAT
>CAKXBD010000101.1 GCA_934871445.1 uncultured bacterium
GAAATAAGCCTTGCCGATACCGACAAGGCTATTGCTGATAAAGGAGTTCAACCTTTATCGTCTTTGGTGCGGATGACAGGACTTGAAGCAACTAAACAAAATTGAAAACAGGGGAAAAATGGGGAAAAACAGACAAAAATCGCTCTTTTTTTAGTTTATCCCCAAATGCGCCCCGACTTTGAAAACCGGGTTTTCAGTTACTCCCATTTCAAAGATAATTGCTTATTGTTTTTCGCACAATCGGAAAGATAAAGATTTATAAGCGTTTGATAAGGAATCCCCGAGTTTTCCGCCATTGCCTTAAAATAGGCTATCGTTTCACTATCAAGATTTATGGTAATTTGTTGTTTCAATTTTCCCGTATACGGGTTTTTTCTTGCGTTGGTAAAATTATATTCTTCTTTCATGTGTTCCACCTCCATATTATTATTTTTCATATTGCTTTGCCTCGTTTTGCGTCGCTTTTCTCGCGGATATAATACGAATTACGCTTTCCGATTCCCGATAACAATGACACACAACAAGCAAATTTGCCAAACTGCTAAATCCCAAAATAATAAATCGCTCCTCTTCTTGGGAATGTTCCGGATCGTCAATCAATAATGCTTCGACATCATAAAAAACCGTTTTCGCTTCTTCAAACGATACACCGTGTTTTTTCTTGTTGATGGCGTTTTTATTTTCGTCCCATTCAAAAATTATTCCATTCATAATTATATTATAATTACATTATAGTTATTTGTCAAGAGTTTTATGCAAACTTTTTCCAAAATATTTTTATACAAAAAGGCGCTTCCTTTTTGGAAGTGCCTTTTTTGCGGCGTTTGCCGCTCATTTTTTCGGGTGTGCTTTCTCGTAACAATCGCAAACCGCGCCGGAGGGCAAAAATCCTGTATCACTGCACCGCGCACAATTCCACACGGGTAAAAGGTCGGCTTCCGTCACTCCCGCAAGCAACAGCGCCCGCTTCCGTTCCTCCTCCCGCGCTTCCTGCTCGCGCTCGATTTCTCCCACCTTCTCCGGCTCGTATAGCTCCGCTTTCGCGCGTTCTATCTCCAACCGCTTCAACGCCTTTTCCGCTTCCAAATACGCCGGAAAATCACGCATTTTTGCCCGTACTCTCTCCGCTTTTGCTTCCGCCGCGTTATGCCGCGCCGAATACCACCTTTCTCGCTCGCTCCTCGCATTCGCCGCCTGCACCGATTCCGACAATCCCGCCGCGGGGCGTTCAGGCTTCTCCGCCTCCGGGTAGTCGTCATACTCCCCCGCAAGGATTTTTTCGTAATGCGCTACCACCCACGACCACGCACGCCGCGTCTGTAACAGCTTTTTCGATTGTCGGAACTTCTCTTTGAGCTTATCAAAGTCGATTCTTCCGAAGTCCACCCCTTCGCTTCCTTTCGGCTTCACCTGCGGAAACTCCTTGAAAAATTCTTCCCTCGCGCGCGGTACGTCCGTACTATTATATATTATAGGATTATATGTCGGATTATTTCGGGTTTTATCGGTGTTATTTCCGTAATAATCGGGGTTTTTACCGTAATAACCTCCATTATTACCGCTTTTATAAAACGCATTGATTTCCCTTTCTTCCTCCTCAGTCAAAAGCCAAAACCCGCGCTTTATCTCCTCTATGCTCTTTCTTCGATAGGATTTCATTATCGTTGCATAGCGTTTTTGTATTCCGTGGCTTGTTATAACAGCGTCAAAACCGCAACCCGTCTTTTTTACGTCCTCTCCCTTGAAAACGGTCAAAAGCCCGCGATTACGCATGAATGTTATAATTTGCTCCACTTTGTCGGGGCTTGCTTTGATTTCGTCCGCTATCACGTAGATATAATCTTCCCAAACCTCGACTGCCTTATAGTATCCCTCTTTATAGACGTCGCAGAGTATATACATATACACCCCTAGCCCGTCCGCATGATACCTTGAAAGCAAAATCCTGATTTTACTATCCCCGAAAATTCCGACGTCCAAAAGGAGCTGATCAACCCCTTTTTTCGTCGGTCTTGCCATGTAAAAAAGAAACCTCCTTTATATGTAATTATCTCCACCCGCCGAAGCGGGACAGATACGAAAAAATGTCCGTCCGTTCGTCCGTCGCGTGTAACAAAACGGCGGGGGCAGGTACAAACCGAACTCACCCGACCACACCCCGAAAACGAGCGGGGCAGGTATGAAACGAAACAGCCCTATCACCCCGCGGGCGGGGTAACACCGAAACCGCCCGGACGGGCGGTTTCACTTATTCAGCCGGCGGCGAAGCCGCAAAGAGAAGTGAAACAACCGGCAAAGCCGGAAATAAGAGGGAAAGCCCCGAAAACAGCGTTGCCCGTGAAACGAGCGCCCCGAAAGAGCGCGGGGGAACGACAGCCGCGAAACGTCGGGCGCGGGAGAGTTCGGAAAAGTGCGGGAAAGCGGAACGGGAACGAGTGCGGAACCGGAGGCGGGAACGGGCGGCGAGCCGCCGAACCGCTCCGGACCGCACCGACCCGACCGCGACCGAAAAACCGAACACAGCGCCGAAAGCGGCGATAGTCCCCCACGCGACGGGGCGGGCGTAGGGCAACGCAATGCGGGGGGGGCACGGTATAAAATCAGCCGCCGCGCGCCGCTTCACTTTTAAGATTTTTTCGCCGCGTCAGCGTGCGTAAAAAATCTTACGCCCCTTTTTCCCGTCCCGCAAAAATCAAAACCCGTCGCAATGCACCGAAAAACAGCAGGGACAGGGTAGCAACGACCGAAAAAGCCCCTTTCCCTCACCTTCTGACCGTGATTTTCCCCTCTGAAACGCTGATTTTTCCCGCGCGAATCAACACTCCCACCGCATACGACACCGAAGAACGAGTGCGGCCGACTTCCTCCGCGATTTCCGCATATCTCACAAATTGCGGAGTATCTCCTATCCGTTCCCGGAGGTATTTATATACCCTTTGCGCCGTCGTCTCCAAATCGTCATATTTGCCCATTTTCACGCCCTCTCTTTCGCTCTGCCGCGTTTTTCTCCTTTCCTCGTGGTTTTTCCTATCCTTGCTTTATCGCCCCGCTACGGCTCTTTTTTTGCCCTTTCTGCGGGGCTCTGTTCTCTTTGGTGGCAGGTCTTGTTTTTAGTCGCCCTGCCAGCTGACTTTATAAGGAGGTTTCATGTATGCCCGTGTAAACTATTCCATTGTCGGAACGCCTTCCGACGTTTCCGCCTTTTGCGTTTGAGAAAGTATCAATAATCCCGCCAACGCTTTCACCGCTTCTTTTTCCGCTTTCTTCTTCGCCCGATACGCTTTTTGATACTCCCGCAACTTTTCCCGATTCTTCTTCCGCCATACTTGTGTATATTCCAGTTGTTTTTTCGGATTTGCTTTTCGCCATGTTTGCACGTGTTCTCGGTGTTTTTCTTGGTGCATTGCTCGCCATGTTCGACCGTGTTCCCGCATTCTTTTGCGGTTCGCTTCTTGCCACGCTTGTTTGCGTTCCCGTTCTTTTTCTCGATTATTTTCTCGCCATATCCGCGCTTGTTCTCGGATTTTTTCCCGATTCTCCGCTTTCCATTTCCTCCTACGAAAATTTATCGCCGTCCGCCTTTCCGTTTCCGCCGATTCCCGGAACGCTTTCATCATCGCTCGCGCTTGCACCCGCTTCTTTTCCGGCGGCAACTCCTCTCGCGTTTCACCTAAATGCCGGAGGCGACGGAACACCGCGCCCGCAAATTCTTCCGCTCGACTCCACCCGGAAAGCTGTACCACTCGCCCGAACGCTTCCGCATTATTGAACGCTTTCCGCTGAATCGCTTGCATATACTCAAACCACTTTACTCCCAGCGCCCGCCCGACTTCCTGCGGCTTCTCCCTCCCGGATAATACGCGGCTTAAAAATTTCCGCTCTTTTCCCGTCAACGTCTTTTTCAGATACAGCTTGAACGCACGCGAAAACACCTCCCGCGCGCTTTCTTCCTGTTCTTCAAAATATGCTTCCTCCGCGCTCTCCTCCTGCGCGTAATAGTCAAGCATACTCCCCCCGCTTCCCTCGCTGTCTCCGCTCCGGTGGCGGTAGTTTATTTCCGCGTCCGTGCTTCTTTGGCCCCGGAGCAATCTCAATTCACTTGCTTTCGACATTTTCCGCCCCTCCTCGCGTATGGTATGTATATTTCATCTATCCCGCCCACTGCCGCATATTTGAACGAATGGAACACCGCGCAATTTATCGCCCGGTCATACGGCCGAAATTTTAATAACCCCGTCCGCAAATCGCAATACAGCTGCTGCATCAAATCTTCTTCCGATATGATAGGGCGAAAATACGGCACACGGCGGAAGAACGACCGCGCGCAAGCCTGCAAATGCCGATAATTATCCCGCTCGAAATAGAACGAGTCCAGCGCTCCACGTTCTCCCGCATTGATTCGCGCGATTTCCTCCGGCGTTGTGTTCCAAGTCAAACGCTCGCCCGACGGCGTTCCTTCTTCCGACAGCTTCCGCACTCGCTCCGCTTCTCGTTCCCGGATTGCTTCCGCTATCAGTCCTGATACGTCTATTTCCATTTTCGCACGTTCCGCTTCCATTTTCTCGCCCTCCTTTCTTCCTTTATTCTTCTCCTTCTCTTTCCCCGTCCTCCGTTTCTTCCCCTTCTTCCTCGTCCTCCTGTTCCCGCTCGTTCAGGCTTATCGTGTAATAGTCGTAAGTCTCCCACTCCTCCGGCGTTACGTTCATCGCCGTAAGAATCGCCAACCGATACCGCTTTCTTACGTCGCTTCCGTCTTTCTTCATTACCTCCGCTTTGCTCACTCCTTCAAGCTCTACGCTCTCCGTCCTCACAAGCCGCGACATCATTCCCGACTTTCTGAAAAAGTCATACCTTATTCTTGTTACCGTCATTTTTCTTTTCTCCTTTGCCGTCTCTCCGGCTGTCTGAGTTTTGGGGCGGGCGTTCTTCTCTAACGGCTCCCGCTATACCGTTGCACCTGTTTCTTTATCACGGTACCGGCACTTCACCCGCCGCGGCAATGACCTCCGCGGAAATTATTATATAAAACGGCGTTTTCATTATTTCCGCGCCGTTCCCGGGCTGTTTTACTTTTTTTGAGGCGCGAAGAACTCAATTTTTTGATACCCTCCGCGACATCGCGTTTCGCCTCATCTTTATTTGCGGCACCAACACCGCATTTTTGAGGGACGACGAACTCAAAATATTTTTTGGTGGTCGTACTTCCTCCCCATTCTCGCCGCGGCGGCTTTTCCGTCTTTTACTCGCTCGTAAAATCGAAAAGAGCCTTTTATTTCCTCGATTTCTCCCCGTTCGTTTTTCCGCCATGTCGGATAAAAATAAAATATATATTTGTGCGAACTTTTCATTTTACTGCACCTCTTTTTTTTGCGGCACCAACACCGCAAAATTTTTCAACGGCTCTCACGATCCTTTTTTCCTCCGCCGCGCGAACCTGCCACGGCCCGCGCGGTTTCACAAGGAGGATAACCGAAAGCGGAAGCCTTTACACCCTCCACAGTGCAAAAGCTCCCGCTTCCTATCATTAAAGCCGTTTCCCCGGCTTTTATGAACTTGTCTTTTGAGTGGAGGTCTTATCTTTCGCGGCTCGGTTTGGCTTTCCGTCCCGCTCTTGCTTCCCTTTGCGGTCGGGCGCGGTATGTACCCCCGCGCGGCATGTACCCCGCGCCCTTTGCAAAAGAAAGTTTCTTTCCCCCGCTTCAAGCTCTCGCGCTTAATTTGGGGATTTTATCAAGTGCAAATGTACTTGACATGAATATTATAACAAGTATAAATGCACTTGTCAAGTACTTTTGGAATTTTTTTTGATAAAATTTTTTAGAGGTGTAGAAAATGCGTTTTTCTGAATTGCTAACCGATTTACGAAAAGAATATAATTTAAGCCAAATGCAATTAGCCGAAAAAATCGGAGTAAGTCAATCGACGATAGCAAAACTTGAAATAGGAAGAAATGAGGCTACCGCTTCAACTCTCACAAAATTAGCGGCATATTTCGACGTGTCAACGGATTACCTTCTCGGACTGTCGGACGAATACGAGGGAACCGGAAAAAGCGCCGCTCCCGCGCCGGCGGCGTTACCTTTGGACGAAAGCGAACTTTTACGCAATTACCGCGCCTTGTCATATTCCGGCAAAGCTCGCGCCGCCGCTTACGTCGATTTGCTTCGGGAACAGGAAGAAGCCTCCCCCTCTAAAATTTCAAACCGTAAATAAAAAATACCTCCATGTTCAGACGGGTTAACCGTCAAAAAACATGAGGTATTTTTTTATGAACTTCGACGACGAAAAGGACTTACAGCAAATTCTTTTCTTAGCCGCACGGATTCTCGAACGCCGAAACATTCAGACCGAGAGCAACTCCCCCGCTCTGATTGCTTCCCCGACGAATCCCGACAACCCGCCTCGTCTTTCCGACGACGGCAAAACCATTTTCTTCCCCGCCTCCCGCGCCGGACGGGATATTACTGAACACGGCGCGGCGGTCTTTTCGCAAAAGGAAGTTTCCATTACTTTTTCTATGGAGGAAATTTCCAAAATGCCACGTTATTTCAGAAAACTTTTTCGCACTAACCACAAAAACGCTCACGTTCGTTTGCGGGCTTCCGGCGTTTATGAAATCCGCATCCAAATTGACGGCGTTCGTATTTCTGCTTCTTCCCGCTTTCTCGATGAGGCGAAAATTAAGTTTTTGCAAAAGCTCAAACTTTTTGATAAAGGCGATTTGCAAGCACGACGGCACACAGAAAAAAAGCCCGTCGCTCCGCAAGTCCTGACGCCTCCCGCCCTTTCCGTTTCTGATTATGCCTTGCAATATCTTGAAACTTTCAAAAAGCCGAATATTTCCGAAAAACACTTTTATAACCTTTCCGGCATTGTCCGAAGGCACATTTCACGCTTTTTCGGGGATAAGCTCTTGCAAGACCTTACCGCCACTGACTGCCAAAAGTTTTTGAATGAGTTGATCCAGATAGGCAAATTTCGCACCGCGGAGGACGCTAAAAGTATTTTAGATTGGATTTGCTCTGCCGCCGTTGCCGACAGGCTTTTGCCCGTTGACGTCATGGCGCACGTGCAAATCCAGCCCCACAAGCGTACTGCCGGTAAGGTCATTCCACGCGAATTTATCCGCGCTTTTCTTGCAAAAGAGCCGCAATCCCGCGCAGAGCTTTGCCTTTGGCTTCTCATTTTTACGGGTATGCGCCCGTGTGAGGTTTTCTCCCTCTCCTTCGACGAATGCGGCTTTGTTTCCGTTCAGACCGCAAAAAAGAAAAAATGGGAAGAACCCGAAACACGCAAAATCCCTCTGCATTCCGCCCTTTTGCCCTATATCGAGCGAATCCGAGCCGCCCTTCCCGTTTCCCTAATTCTCCTCGAACGCGCTTTTCATCGGCATTTCCCGCCCGAATTTCGCCTCTATGACCTCCGCCACACTTTCACCACCGTTGCGCAGCAATGTCATTGTTATAAATCTTGGGTGGACTATGTGACGGGACATAAAAGCGGCAGCAATACGACCGACAGAGTTTATACGCATTGGGAGGACGACTTCCAGCGGGCAGAAATAGAGAAGCTCGAATATTAAGCGGCAAGCGGTTTTGCATAAAAACACAGGGCTTTTTTATCCCCGTTTTAGTCCCCATTTTCACCGAATTAGCTTAAATTCGGTTTTATAATTATAC
>CAKXBD010000102.1 GCA_934871445.1 uncultured bacterium
CTACCCAGCGAACCATAGGCCTCCGCGGGGTGAACCGCCCAAAAGAAATTCGGAAAAATTTCCGTAAGATTGACGAGATAGGTGACGCCGTAGCGGAAAGGATATTCTTCGGGAACGAGCCTCAACGTATAAATTACGGTCTGCAACGATTTTCCCATATCGTTGACGGTGGAAAAAATACTTCTGACGTTTTCGACGGAAAAAATATCCCTCCACGTCAAAGCAGCCAATCCCCCGCTGTTTCGGGTAGCTCTGACGACGGGGAACACGACGAGCACGACCAGCGCGCCGAGCGTGCACAAAAGAAAAATCGTTCTCCTGTTCTTTTTCCGTTTAACCACCGATTTTTCATATCGGTTTTTTACGCCGATACCGTAAATGACGAGCAGGAGGGGAATGACCGCAGAGGCTCGGTATCCGATCAATAATTCCACAGCTCCATGCGCCACGATACCGAGCAAGGCGGCATATTCGGCGCGGGATTTCCTCGCGCTCCCGAAAAAGAGGTAGAAGCAACCGGGCAAAAAGAAATAGGACAGAATTTTCGCCCCCGAAGGAATCGCGGCGAGCGCCGCTTCCTGATACAGAGAAGCATAGCCGTCCGTCAAGGCAAATTTGAGTTTTGTGAGATTGACGTACAATTCGAAAGGAAGCGCACACAAAGCAATAATCGTTCCCGCAAGGACGACGGTTTCGTCTGAAAGGTTTTCCCGTCCGATAAAAATCTTTCTTTTTTCTCCCTTTGCGGAGCTTATCGCCGTCAGGAGCAGGGAAAGAAAGACGTGAACGGCCAAAATTCCCCCGACGAGTTCCCGAGGCGAAAATTTCCCCGACAGAAGCCCGTCCTTCGTCAAATCGAAGGTATCGAGAAGCACTTGTCCTTGAAGGTAGAGAAAGCACATCAGGACAAACAGAGTGACCACTTTGAAGGGGGTCCCCTTCCATTTCCATAAATGATAAAAAACGAGGGCAAAAACGACCGTCGTCTCTATACATAATATCTTCAACAATTTTTCCGAAGAAATCAATCCGCGCAACAGGTAAGCGACGAGAGTGAGAGCAAACCATATCAGGGAAATTTTGAGCAAATATTTTTTATTTTTAAGATTTTCCGTCATACAGTTCCTCTGCCCGCTTTACCGCGTTTTCTACGGAATATCCGCGCCTCTCTATCCCCTGTTTCCGTTCGGAAAACGCGGGTGGGGAAACGGCGTTCGCCCTTGCACAGGCTTCGGCCCAAACTTCGTCCGACGCTTCCAAAGGTAGCCTGTAAAACAGGCCCAATCCCATATCCGCTTCTTTCGTCACTCTGTCCGAGACCACGCACCGCACTCCCGCCGCCTGCGCTTCTATCAGAGAGACGGGCAATCCCTCGAATTTCGAAGGCATCAGAAATACTTCGGCGGCGGCGAGCAGCTTGTCCACATCGTCACGAATCCCCGCAAAAATTACTTTTTCTCCCAGCCCTTCTCTTTTTGCCGACACTTCTATATATTGTCGCCGCTCTCCGTCCCCGACGAGAAGCAATACCGCCTTAGGATTGAAAGCGCGTAAATACTCTTTGAATACGGACAAAATTTTTTCATGATTCTTCACCTCGCAGAACCGCGCGACGCTCACAAAAATATCCTGCCCGTCCGAAATTTTAAGTTCCTTTTTTATTCTATTCCCCGCCCCCGTATCTTTTCCGCAAAATCGGGAAAGCTCTATACCGTTCGGAAGAATCGCCCCTTTTTCGGGGCAGGGCTCCTTAAAAAAAGCCTCGTATGCGTCCTTCCCGCAGGCGACCTTTTTTGTGGCGTAACGGTCGATTAGCCGTCTAGCGTAAGCCGCATATATCCTGCGCATTGGAGAATTTTTCTGCCCGTCGTATGCGGTATGGCTGTGCATGATGCGCACGGGAATCCCCTCCTTGTACGCCGCGCGGAGCAAAAATCCCCCGAAGGAATACACATGACAGTGTACGGCGTCAAACGGCCCTTCCTCCCTCAGAAATTTTCGGAAAGCGCGGAGATATAAGCGCAAATTTTTTAAGGTTACCGCATAAGGGTTGTGAAAAATCTTTCCGCCCGCGGATAAAATTTCCGCTTCATAGGCTCCGACGTAATCGGTATTTACCGAAAAATACAGGTCGAACCTTTTCCTGTCTATATGCCGGAATATATTCATGACGAACGTTTCCTGCCCCGCACGGTCCAATCTTCCGAGAATTTCCAAGACCTTTTTCATACCTTCTCCCGCGTTTTCAGAGCATAATAGCCCGCCGCCGCCAATGCGCCCGCGCCCTGAAAAATAAAATAAAAAATCGTCATGACGTCATACAGCCGAAAGATGCAGGAGACGATCAAAAAGGGCATAAATAACCCCGAAATCCCGATTTCTTTATCCAGCCGACTCCTGAGATAGCTCAATCTTCCGCCCTTTTCCAAAAGTTCCTCATTTTCTTTTCCGGTCGCGGTTTGCGCTCCGTTCTTTCTGTTGTTTTCCCCGTTTCCTCTATTCGCGTCCTCGTTTCTCCTGTACGTTTCCCAGCTTTCTCTATTCACTTCCTTATTTGCCCTGTACATTTCCCTGCTTTCTCTATTCACTTCCTCATTTGCCCTGTACGTCTCTCCGCTTTCTCTGTTCGTTTCCTCGTTTGCCCTGTACGTTTCTCTGCTTTCTCTATTCACTTCCTCATTTGCCCTGTGCGTCTCTCCGTTTCCTCTGTTCGCTTCCTCTTTTGTCTCGTGCGTCTCTCCATTTCCTCTGTTCGCGCTGTTGACTTCCATATTTCCCCAACTTTTTTCTATATTTTTCCCGTCTGCCCCGTTCTTTTCTATTTTTTTTGATTCCAGAACGCAACAGGTATATTTTTGATGAATGAGCCGTGCCAACAATCCAAAGGCGGAAGATAATCCGCCCATCGCAACCCAAAGTCCTGCATGCTCCGCAAAGCGTGTGGAATAACAGGCGGCGACGCCGACGGAAAAAAATACAAACGCGGTGATAAAATAGCCGCTGAAAGCGTCTATGCACCCGCCCATGGGTGAGCTTGTCTTTTTCACGCGAGCGATGTTGCCGTCTACGCAGTCCATAACGAGCCAGAGCTCCACCAATACGACGCCGACGACGCGCCAGAGGGCGGAATCGACACAGAGAGCCGCACAGCCCGCCAGTGCGACGAAAATCGAAAGGACGGAAGCGCCCCACGCGGAAAAGCCGAGATTGATAAACAGGAAGGTAAAGGGAAAGGACAATTTGCGTATAATCCATTTTACCCAAAGCGAACTTTTGCTGTTTTTTTTCTTAGGCAAGGAACGGACGATTTCTCCCCAGGAATACATATTACCTCCTCGACGGTTATTGTCCCGTCAATATTTTTTGCAGTTGCCCGCGAACGACGCGCAAATCGAAACTTTTCACTTTATTCCGATTATAGGAAGAAAACGCCTTGCGTTTTTCCTCGTTCAAAGCGAGTTTCTCGATTGCCTCCGCATATCCCTTCACGTCGAATGTCTCTATCAGGTATCCGCCCATTCCCTCGTCGATGAGGTCGGTATTTCCCCGAATTCTCGACGCGACCACGGGCTTACCGCAGGCCATAGCTTCCATGAGTGCCACGGACAGTCCCTCGTGCACGGAAGGCAGAGCGAATAAATCCGCGGAATTGCAGAGCGTTCCTATATCCCGCCTGAACCCGAGCAAATGTACCCGTTCGGACAATTCCCGTTCCTCAATGAATTGTTTGAGTTCTTCCCGTCCTTCTCCGTCCCCCGCAACGATATAATGTACGTTTTTCAAATCCAAGCGAAGCAGTGCTCTCATCACGATTTCGTGATTTTTTCTCGGAATAAGTTCTCCGACGGACAAGACGAGAAAATCCCGTTCGGAAAGTCCGAGCTCCCGTCTCAGGTATCGGGGATCGGGCGCATAGACGAATTTGGAGGTATCCACACCGATCCCGTCCACCTTGTAAATTTCCCTTGCGTGAAAGGATTTTGCGGCCTCGTAGTCCTCCTGATTGATCGTAATGAGCACATCGGTATATTTCGATAAAAATTTTTCCGCATGATAGTACAAAAAGCGCTTCAAGGCGGGAGCGCCTTCGTAGAAATGGAATCCGTGCGCCATATAGACGACTCTGCACCCGCATTTTTTCCCTGCGAGCCGCCCCATGAGTCCTCCTACCGGCTCATGACAGAAAACGGTGTCATATTTTTCTTTTTGAATGAGTTTTTTCAGTTGCCGATAGGCGCCGAAATTACGGAAGTCATAGGGACTTCTTTGAAAATTCATTCGATACATGCGGAAACAGAGCTCATTTTGGAGCTTGGAGAAAAAATCTCCCGTTTCGGAGCAAGCACATTCCACGGTAAAGCCCTTTTTCTGCAAATCGCGGATATGCGGGACAAGAAAATTCCAAATCATCGAATCGGTCGTGCATACGACGAGAATTTTTTCCATATTCCCCCCTATATCGATTATTTTCCCCCTTCCTGCCGTTTTTATCCGTTTCTTATCGGCGATTATCTCATTTCTTATCTGTTTTCTGTTCTTTCTCAACGGTCATTGTCTCTCTTTCTTGTCGGTCGTTATCGCGATAATTCTTCCCGCAGACGGCGAGAACTGTCTTTAGCATGATTCCCCATTCCCGAAACAGGGAGAAACGTTCTACGGCGCGGAGATTGTATTTCATTTTTTCAGGCAGAATTTTTTCGAGATAAATGCTTTCCGTATCTCCGTTTGCCCCGTCCAAAAGAGCGCTCTCGTCCCTGTAATAAATGCTCGCCTCGGAAGTAATTCCCGCAGGCAATAACAAAGTTGCTCGCATTTCGGGCGTATAGTGAGCGACATACTTTTCCACTTCGGGCCGAGTCCCGACAAACGTCATTTTTCCTCTCCATACGTCGAGGAGCTGACAGACCTCGTCCAGCCTGTACTTTCGGATAAATTTTCCGACGCGGGTAATTCTCGCGTCGTTTTTAACGGTCACTCGCGGCCCCGTTTTCTCGGCGTCCGCGACCATGGTTCGGAATTTGAAAATGCGAAAGGTTTCCCCGTATCTCGTCACCCGTACCTGCCGAAAGAATACGGAGCCGCGCGAATCGATTTTTATCGATACGGCGAGGCAGAGAAAGAGCGGAGAAAGTACGACGATGAGGAGGGAAGAAAGGAGGAAATCGAAAACTCTCTTGAAAAACAGACTGCCCTTTTTCCTTTTGAGAATATCGTAATATTTCTTTACTTCCTCGCACTGCATTTCAGAAGGCAGGGCTTTCCATTTTCTTAAAATCATTCAGGTATTCTCCCGCGATTTTTTTATAGCGCTCGGCGACGAATTCTATTTCCCGATTTGTCAGTTTTGTGTGCAAAGGCAGTGTAATTTCGTTTTCAAAAAAGGCATAGGCATTGGGATAATCGGAAATATCGAAGCCGAGATTTTTGTAAGCGGTATGCATGGGCAGGGGTTTATAATGCACGTTGCAGGCAATCCCCGACGCCGCCATTTCGGCTATAATTTCATTTCTCTGCTCGTTTGCAATCCCGGGAATCCGCGTGATATATAAATGTCCCGAAGATTCATATTCGTCCGTATAGTGCGAAAGTACCTTTATTCCCGTCCTTAAAAAAGCGGAATCGTAGAAACGAATGAGCGCCCGCCTTCTTTCCAGCATTTCCCCGTATCTTTCCAACTGCGCGAGCCCCAAAGCGGCGGCTATGTCGGTCATATTGCATTTATACCAAGGCCCTATAATATTGTATTCCCAAGCGCCGAGTTTGGTCTTTTCCAAAGCGTCTTTTGACTGTCCGTGAAGGGAAAAGAGCTGTAACATTTTATAAATTTCCTCGTCGTCAATTCCGGGGACTTCCCTCCAAACCAGCGCGCCGCCCTCGGCCGTAGTCAAATTTTTTACGGCATGGAAAGAAAAGGCGGAAAAATCCGCAAGGCTTCCCGCGGGTTTTCCCTTTCGCCGCGCCCCGAAAGAATGAGCCGTATCCGCGAGAACCGCAACCCTGCCAAGCGCATTTTGAATCGGTCCCGAGGGCCGAAAACAAGAGCGCATTTTTTCGACGACCTCATAAATGCGTTCATAATCGCAGGGAATACCGGCTATATCCACGGGAATAATTGCCTTCGTGCGCTCGGTAATCGCATTTTCCAATTTTTCATAATCCATTTCCGGGCGTTCCGCCTGAATATCGACGAGCACGGGTTTCGCCCCGACATGGCAGATGACGGACGCGGAAGCGGTATAGGTATACGCGGAAGTGATCACTTCGTCTCCCGGCCCGATATCCAGAAGACGCAGAGCCAGCTCGGCACAGGCGGTCTGAGAATTCAGACAAACCGCCCTGTTTACACCGCAGAAAGCGGCTATTTTTCTTTCAAATTCCTTGACCTTCGGCCCGGTCGTAATCCAGCCGGAACGAAGTACTTCCACAACCCTTTCTATTTCGAGCTCGGAAATATCCGGCGGAGAAAATTGTACCGTCATAAAGCACCTCTTTCAGATAGTATTTATCATTTCACAATATTTTATCCCGCCTTTTCCCGCTTCTTCATCGTTCTCCGTTTTTCGCTCTTTGTCTCCTCCCTTTTTACGTCCCCGCTTCTATCCCCTCTTATTTCCCCGTATTCTCTCCGTTCCCTTTTTTATCTATTTCCGATTCTCCCGCCCCTTTTTCCTGCTTTCCGTCTATTCCCGTTTTTTCATTTTCCCCCTGAAATGTTTCCCCTCTTTTTGTTTCGTTCGGGTTCCCCTGTCTCTGTTTCCTCTGCCTCTGCTTCCCCCCCTCTGTTTTCCCCGCCTCCGTTTCCGCTACCTTTGTTTCCGCTCATTCTCTTTCGTTCTGTCCGCTCCTTCTTTTTTCCGTTTTCAAACTCCGACCATATGTCTGCTCCTTCTGTTTTAATTTTTCGTTCGTTTGTTGCGATAAAAAAGGACGCATGTTACCGTAAGTCCGAAAGGAAATTTACGGTAAAGAAGCGCCCTCTGAAAAAAATAAGGCGTGGCTTTCATGCCACGCCTTTTCTCATGCCTTATCTATGCCCTCCGTTGCGGACGGTTTTTAACAACTCAAACCGTCGCCCTCATACCTTCGAGAAAATCGAAGATATCTCTAAATATATAACAAGGCAATCAGGCTTTTTACAAGCAAATATGTCTTTTTCTTGCATACGAAAAAATATTTTTTATCTGATACGGATATTTTATAAGCTTTTCAATTTACTTTTGGCAATGCGGGCAGAAAACCGAACCTCTGCCGCAAAGGACGAGGCGCTGCAACGTCGCTCCGCATACGGGGCAAGGTTTGTCGCCTTTTCCGTAGACCTGCAAATAGGGCGTATTGCGGTAGTTTTTCCCTTTGCTCAAAGTATATTCCTCAAAAGAGCTCGCGTTCTTTTCGATATAAAAAGCCAAAAGCTCGGGGATTATCGCGGCAAGGTGTTCAAAGCCGCTGTTCGTAAGTGAGCCGCATAACCTGTCGGGGCGTATGCCCGCAGCAAAGAGTATTTCGTCCGAATAAATGTTTCCGATACCCGCAATTATACTTTGGTCGAGCAGCATGGACT
>CAKXBD010000103.1 GCA_934871445.1 uncultured bacterium
TTCGTGAATATGCCGATAATATTTGGCACTTAAAAGCTCTTCGATAATAACAACAAAAATAAATTTTTGAAAGCTGTAAAAAGTATTTTTTACAGCTTTTCATTAGTTTTCGTAATTTGGTTCAAACGTATGAATATTTATTTCAATCCTTTGGATTCCTTATGTAAAAATATCATCGGAGCCGTCCGTCAAGGTGATGAATTACAAATTTCGCTCTTTCTTTTGAAAGATGCAAAGGAGTTTTCTTATAATATAACAACTCCTTTGCCGGAAGAGTGCACAGCCCCCGATAAAGACGGGCTTCTTTTTTTCGGAAAGGACGGAGAAAAACAAAATCTCTATCTTATGAAGAGAACAAAATACGGATGGACAATTCGTTTGAAAATTCATAAAACCGGACTTTATTTCTATCATTTTCAACTCGATACAAAATACATTGTTCCCGGAAAAGGTGGGATAGGAACGGAAACCTTTGAATCCAAAACCGAATTTCAACTGACGGTCTATGCAAAAAATTATCAAACTCCGGACTGGTTCAAAGGGGGGATTCTTTATCAAATTTTTCCCGACCGCTTTTGTAAAAAAGGAACTATGTCAAACATAGAAGGTAGGATAAATCGTTCCGATTGGGGTGGTATCCCGAATTTTCGTCCTGACGAAAAAGGAAAAATTTCAAATAACGATTTTTTTGGAGGGAATTTCAAAGGAATTCAGAGTAAACTGCCGTATTTGAAATCACTGCATATTACGGCACTCTATTTGAATCCGATTTTCGAAGCAGCTTCCAATCATCGGTATGATACATCGGATTATATGAGGGTGGACCCGTTTCTCGGAACGAACGAAGATTTTGCCGAATTGACGAAAGAAGCGAAAAAATACGGGATACGAATCATTTTGGACGGCGTATTTAATCATACGGGCGATAACAGCGTCTATTTTAATAAATACGGAAAATATCCTTCCTTAGGTGCATATCAGTCAAAAGAGTCTCCGTATTTCTCTTGGTATACCTTTCAAGATTTCCCCGATAAATACAGCAGTTGGTGGGGAATCGATATTTTGCCCGAAGTTAACGAAAAATCCGATGCTTATCAAGAATTTATTTTTGGAGAAAGCGGCGTTTTAAAAAATTGGTTATCCTATGGAATCGGAGGGTACAGACTTGATGTAGCCGATGAGTTACCCGACTTTTTTCTGAAAAAGTTGCGAAAAGCGGTCAAAGATACAAATTCCGAAGCAATAATTATCGGAGAAGTATGGGAGGATGCTTCTAACAAAATTTCTTATTCGAAACGCCGAGAATATCTGCAAGGATATGAACTCGATAGCGTTATGAATTATCCTTTAAAGGATGCCATTATCCGATATATTATTACGGGAACTGCAGAAGAATTAGCTGATACCGTTCGTTTCCTTCAAGATCATTATCCAAAACAGACTCTCGATTGCTTAATGAATATTCTCAGCACTCACGATACAGCGAGAATCTTGACTGTTTTGGGAGAAAAATCTTGCTATAATAAAGAAGAAATGGCAGATGAATCTTTTCGTCTCAATGAATACGAAAAGGCTGTTGCGATCGAAAAAGTCAAAATGGCGGCTTTACTGCAGTATTCCTTTCCGGGCGTTCCTTGTATCTACTATGGAGATGAAAACGGAATGGAAGGCTATATCGACCCTTTTTGCCGAAAATGTTTCGATTGGGATAACCTTAACGAAGATTTAATTTCTTATTATAAAAACTTAGGTGAAATCAGGACTTTATTCCGAAAAGTTTTTGCCGTGGGCCTTTATAAAGAACTTTATGTAAAAAACGGCTTTTTCTTATTTCAAAGAAGTTATAACGGAACTCAGGTCTATATTTATACCAATAATTCCTCCGAAGGATTGTTCGTTAAAATCTTTGGGAAATTTCATGATTATCTAAACGGCAAAGACTTTGAAAATATTATTGAAATCAAGCCGCATACTTTCGGAATTTTCTCCAAAATCGATGGTTTTTAATGAAAAAGTCTCTTTTTTACATTAACTATTCGTAAAAGCTGCATTTTACGAATACTTTCTCCTGTACCCCATTGAATTAAAAATCCTTGAAATTAAAGTTTTTCCAGGTAAACCGCGCCTCACTCTTGAAAACTTTTCGGAAAAACCCTACTTTCTGTTGACAGAAAAATATTTTCGCGGTACAATAGTTTTATGAAACGAGACAACTACTATATCAAACGTAATATTCAGGATATCGATAAAACAAATGAATTGCTGGAATGTCTTCCCCCTTTCTGTGAAGATTATTTTTTGGGAATCGAGCAGCGGACGAGCTGTCAGACGAGATTAAAATACGCATATGATCTCAGAATCTTTTTCGATTTTTTGTGTAAAAAAAAATATCGGAAAAAAGATATTTTGGATTTGACTTTAGAAGATTTGGAAGGCGTAACAAATAACGACATAGAATTCTTTTTGAGTTATCTATCCCACTATCGTTTCAACGAAAAGAGCCTTTCGTGCGACGAACGAGCCAAAGCGAGGAAATTATCTGCCGTTCGGGCTATGTTCAAATATTTTTTTAATAAGGGACTTATTGAAGTAGATAATTCCTCTAAGGTACAGACGCCCAAGCTTCATGAAAAGGAAATTATTCGATTAGAAGCGGAAGAAATATCTAAGCTGATCGATATTGCAGAATCGGGATCGGGACTTTCGCGGCACGCTTCGGGATATCATGACAAGACGAAAATCCGCGATATTGCTATTATTACTCTCTTCTTGGGAACAGGTATTCGTATCAGTGAATTGGTTGGGCTCGATAACGACAGTTTTGATTTTTCCAATAATTCTTTTATCGTAACGAGAAAAGGTGGAAACAACGCAATTTTATATTTCTCGGACGAAGTCAAATATGCATTGGAAGAATATATTGCAGAAAAATCAAACAATCCAAAAATTCCTCAGGGAGAAAACGCATTTTTCCTCTCGATGCAATATAAACGCATCAATGTCCGTTCGGTAGAAATTCTCGTAAAAAAATACAGCAGCATAGTAACGCCGCTAAAAAAGATCACGCCACACAAACTTCGTAGCACTTACGGAACTCGTCTGTATAATGAAACGGGCGATATTTACGTTGTGGCCGATGTTCTCGGACATAAAGACGTCAATACCACGAAAAAGCATTATGCGGCAATTACCGAGGACAATCGAAAAAGAGTTGCCAACGCCGTAAAATTACGAATCGAAGAAAATAAAGACGAAAAATAAAGCAAACTAACTATATGATCAACAACATTCAAAGAGAACTTGAAAAAATTTACATTATTCAGCCAATTACCGAGCAAAATGCCTCAAAATATAGAGTATTACAGGAAGAAGCCGTATCGCTTATCGAAAGCGCCGGCGCGGTATACGCGGGAACGATCTATCAAAACGTTCGGGAAATCAATCCCGCGACATTTGTGGGCGAAGGAAAACTTAGGGAATTGAATGAACGTCTCGAAGGATTGGACGGAATTACAATTCTCTTTAACGGCGAACTCTCCCCTTCCCAAACTCTGAATATTTCCGCGGCTCTCGATAATCGAAAAGTTATTGACAGAACGACCTTAATTCTCGATATATTCGCTAAAAATGCACAAAGCAGCGAAGGCAAATTACAGGTAGAATTGGCTCAGCTGAAATATATCTATCCTCGTCTGAAAGGAAAAGGCGAGGCTCTTTCCAGACTCGGCGGCGGCGTAGGGACGCGCGGTCCGGGAGAAACTCAGTTGGAGACGGACAGAAGATATATTCGCGGCAGATTAAAATATCTTGAAGATAAATTAAAAGAAACGGAAAAACGTCGTTCCCTGCAAACAAAACGCCGTAAGAAAAACGCGGTAAAAACAATTGCTCTCGTCGGCTATACCAATACGGGAAAATCAACTTTGATGAACCTTTTAACAGGCTCGAACGTATATGTGAAAAACGAACTTTTTGCCACACTAGACCCTACGGCACGGATGTTTTCTATCGACGATGTGGAATTTCTGCTCGTAGATACGGTAGGCTTTTTACAAGATTTGCCCCACAATCTTATCGAGGCATTCAAATCTACCTTGGAAAGTGCCTTAAATTGCGATTTGGCCCTCATCGTATGCGATGCTACGGGCGAATATGACATGCAGCTAAAAACTACGTTGGATACTTTGCAGGAAATGGACTTTTCTTCCCCTTATCTCGTGGTAATGAACAAGAGTGAAAATTTGTCAGCTTCCTCTTTTCCCTATGGAAGCGTTGCTATTTCCGCAAAGGAAAATTTAGGAATAGAATTTTTGAAAAGAGAGATTCTCAAACGTTTTTCTCAGGATTTTCTTTTCTGTGAACTGTTTGTCCCCTACACTCGGCTGAATGACTACGGCAAAATAAAATCGTTAATCACAGAAAAAAGTGTGGAATATACGGATGACGGACAAACGATCAAAGCAGTCATTCCCGCTGTGTATGCAGAAAAATTTTCCCCTTATATAGCAAAGAGAAACGGCGTATAATTTATCGCCGTTTCTCTTCATATTCTTCGGGATTTGTATAGACTTTATCAATTTTAATAGATACGACGTCTTTGAAATCCAAACACTTTCCGCAATTATCGCAGACCTTACTCGGATCGAGATCGCACGTCTCGCATTCCAGACAACCGATACAGTCCCTATCATACAGCACGCATTTTTGCGAATGTTCCGTTGCTCTCATTTTTTGCCTCCACTTTTTATTCCCTATTAATTATAGCACAAAATTTCCAAAAATCAAGAATTTTTCATAAACATTTGTTTGCTTTTTCTAAAAAAGTATGGTATAATAAGATTAAAGAGTTCCGAAGGAGGAAAAATTCGATGATCGATGAAAAAAAACTTACGAACGTAATGGACTACATCCGTAAATTTTCGGAAGAAAACGGATATACGCCTTCCGTACGTGAAATCGGAAAGGAATGTGGCATAAAATTGACCGCGACCGTTCACAGTTACATAGAAAAATTGCAGGACCGCGGTTATCTCAATAAGACAGATAATAAAAAGCGTTCGGTCAGTATCGGCAGAAGCTCGACGGTAACGATTCCTCTCATCGGTACCGTTACCGCAGGACAGCCCATCTTTGCCTATGAAAATTACGAGGATTATTATACTTTTCCCGCGGGAGAGTTCAAGGGAGAAGATTTGTTTATGTTGCAGGTTCAAGGCACTTCTATGATAGATGCAGGAATTTTGAACGGGGATAAAATCGTCGTGCGGAAACAGCAAACGGCACAGGACGGAGAAATCGTCGTCGCTCTCGTCGAAGATTCCGCTACCGTCAAGAGATTATTTCGTCGAGAAGGGAAAATCGTTCTACACCCCGAAAATGAAGCTTTGGCGGACATGATATATGCACCTGAGGAAGTATCTGTCTTAGGGAAAGTTATCGGTCTTATACGCAATTACAGGGCTTAAAACGCATTTGAAGAATAGGAAGGATAAATTTCCCCGATTTTTTCTTTGAAAAAGGAAGATAGAGCTATGATATTAAATACGGGTGCGCGAACGGATACCGTGCAGTATTTCAGCAAATGGCTGTTAAAGCGTTTTGAAGAAGGTTTCGTATATACCCGAAACCCGCTGTTTCCCAATAAAGTAATCAAGTATGAGCTTACACCGGAAAAGATAGATGCCGTACTGTTTTGCTCAAAAAACTATCGCCCGATTTTATCGAGGCTGCACGAAATTACCGATAAATATAGAACCTATTTCCATTATACTATTACCGCATACGGTAAAGATATCGAACCGGGGGTCCCTTCGATCGAGGAAAGTATAAAGACGCTCGTCGAACTGTCTGCACTCGTAGGCTCCCAAAGAGTTGCATGGCGCTACGATCCCGTGCTTCTGACGGAAAAATATACGATAGAAAAGCATTTTGAAACGTTCGAGTATATAGCAGAAAAATTAGCTCCTTATATAGACCGATGTATTTTCAGCTTTGTGGAGATGTATAGGCGGTTGGAAGACAATATGCCCGAACTCATTCCTTTGACGGAAACCGATAAAGAGAGATTGGCAGAAGAATTGGGGCGGATTGCCCGCAAATATGCCATCAGGATACAGACTTGCGGTACAAACGGGGATTACAGCCGTTACGGAATTCATTCTTCGGGATGTGCCACTTTGGAAATATTGGGAGCGGCTAACCACTGTACCTTTCGGGAAATCAAGCATAAGGGGTTGAGAGAAGGCTGTCATTGTATCGAGAGCCGCGATCTCGGCGCTTACGATACCTGCCTTAACGGCTGCAAGTATTGTTATGCGAATAAGAATCCAAAAAAGGCGATTGAAAATTTTCAATATTGTGACCCCGATTCCCCTATTTTGCTCGGAGAAATCAAAGATACGGACACCATAATATCGGGAAATCAAAAAAGTTTGTTGAAATCCGATCCGAATCAGATTTCATTGTTCGAATGAAACGGTTCAATATAAAAACAGGTCTTAGTTTTAAGACCTGTTTTTTATTTATAAATTTTTCAGATAAGAAATTTCCTCGTCGTTCAAAACCCGAACCTCTCCGCGATCGAGCCCCCGAAGCGTCAGTTCCCCGATTTTAATTCTTTTGAGAAAATCTACGTTTCGGCCGACGGCTTCAAACATACGGCGAACCTGTCGGTTTTTCCCTTCGGTAATCGTTATATGGATTTTTGTATACGCCTTATTCGTTTCGACAATATGAGCCTTACATTTCTTCGTGAGCACTCCGTCCAATTCGATTCCCGACCGAATACGGTTGAGATCCTTTTCCGACATGGTCCCCTCTACACGGACCAAATAAGTTTTCGGAATTTCATTTTTAGGACTAGTAAGGCGATAGGCGAGTTCTCCGTCGTTCGTTAAGAGAAGAAGTCCTTCGGTGGCGTAATCCAGACGCCCTACGGGAAACACTCGTCCCACTCCGGCGGGCAGAAGATCCATGACCGTCTTGCGTCCCCGATCGTCGGAGACTGTACAGAGTATTCCTTTCGGCTTATTCATGATATAATATTCCAGCTTTTTTTCCGTCCTCACGATCGGCTTGTCGTCTATCAGGACTTCGTCGCCGTCCTGAATGTCGGCTCCGAGTAAAGCCGTTTGGCCATTAATTTTGATTCTACCGGCTGAAATCATTTCGTCCGCATGGCGACGGCTGGCGATTCCGTTTTCTGCTAAAAACTTATTAATTCTCATTCGTATGCCTTCTTATTCGGGATTTACCTTTATAGTTTATATAAATTTCTCGAAAAAAGCAACCGATTTATGAGATATATTTCAATTTGTCCGATAATTTCCCTATTCTTTTCCATTTCCGAGTTATTTTTCGCCTCGGAGAACTCTATTCTCAGATGTTGTTTTTCCTCCGGAAGCAGTGGATAATATAAATCTTCCCTCGTACAGCCCGTTATATTCTTTCCGTCCTTCTTGACAGGGACGGGCGTATCAGCTCCGAGAAGCCTGACATTTTCATAGGCGGAGAAAGCATCGTCGAGAAG
>CAKXBD010000104.1 GCA_934871445.1 uncultured bacterium
GGGTGACCGTCCCCTTTAGGTTAATTCTGCTTGCAATTTTAGTAATGATATGATATTATATTACCAACAAAGTAATATGTCGGCAAGGGCGAACATCGCACATCCGAGGGGCAACTAATAGTGTTGTAATATTAACACAACTACTATATATAGTATATGGCGGCTCGTTTTGCTATAATATAAGTTGCAGTTCTTCGGAAAAATGAACTGTTTGCAAGAAGGTAAAAAAGGCTGTTTCCATATAAGTTGAACACTTCTTTTATCGGCTGAAATTATGGAACTGAAAAAATTTTTTTGCATAGACTATTTGCCCTTCAAAGTAACACCTTTGTACAGGCGAATATCAAAAATCCCAGAAAATAATCGGATAAATCCGTAAGGAAGAGAAACGGCATAGGGTATCGCCTATGTCGTTTTTCCCTTACGGAAAAAATACATCTACATCCGAAGCCCGTCGGTTTCGGAAAAAAATTTTGATTGACGGAGGGGAATTTTATGATATCCAATCGCGAGCTCAAACAAAATGCCCGCGGTCAGCTCGGGGGCGGAATTTTCGAGAATTATTGGCTGATGATTTTGCTCGCCTGCCTTATCGTGAGCGCGCTTTTGGGCGCGTCCGCATTTACGTTTGTCGGAGTGTTCGTCCTTACGGGGCCGTTGCAATACGGGCTCTTTCGGGTGCTTACCGACCGCGTCCGCGGAAGGGAAAAGGTCGAATTCGGAGATTTGTTCAAGGGTTTTGAGGAAAATTTTTCGGGCGCGCTCGTGCTGGGGCTTTTGCAAAGCATTTTTATCTTTCTCTGGTCGTTGCTGTTCATCGTTCCGGGGATTGTCAAGAGCTATTCCTATTCGATGAGCTATTATCTCCAACAAGAGGATAAGTCGAAGGATTGGAAGGCGTGCCTCGACGAGAGCAGAAGCCGAATGAACGGTCATAAAGGGCAGTTGTTTCTGCTCGATTTGAGCTTTATCGGCTGGTATATCGTCGGATTGTTATGCTTGGGCGTGGGGACGCTGTTCGTCGTTCCGTATCACGACATGGCGCGGACGAATTTTTTCATGGCGCTTCAAGCGGAACAGGACGACGGGATTGAGGAGCTCCGTGACGACGGAGAGTATCCAAAAGAAACGAAAAATGCGGAAAGCGGGGAAAACGGCGAGGAAATTTAATAAATTACGGTTATTGTTCGGGAGGAACGGAAATGTATAATCAGGATATGTATAAGCTCGGCAGCAAGCGTTCGGTCATCAGGGAGATTTTTGAATATGCGAAAGCTCGTTCGGCGGAAATCGGCGGGGAGAACGTGTTCGATTTTTCTATCGGTAATCCGTCCGTTCCCGCACCCGACTGCGTGAACGAAGCGATTTGCCGCATCGTAAAGGAAACGCCGTCCGTGCAGCTGCACGGCTATACGTCGGCGCAGGGAGATAAGGCATGCCGCGATAAGATCGCCGAGAATTATAACGCCCGTTTCGGGGCGGAGCTTTCGGGCGACGACCTCTATCTGACCTGCGGAGCGGCGGCCTGCCTTACGATATCCGTTCACGCGCTGGCGTGCGCGGGGGATGAATTTCTCGCGTTTGCGCCTTATTTCGCGGAATATCGGGTATTCGTGGAGGGAGCCGGCTGTAAATTTACGCCCGTTCCCGCGGAGGATAAGACCTTTCAGCCCGATTTCGATGCGTTGGAAAGGACTTTGAACCCGCATGTAAAGGGAGTTATCGTCAATTCGCCCAATAATCCTTCGGGCGTAGTGTACGGCGAAAAAACGATCGAGCGCCTCGCCGCGCTTTTGAAAAGGAAGTCGAAGGAATACGGTCACCCGATTTATATTCTGTCCGACGAACCGTACCGCGAACTCGTCTACGATAAAACGACGAAAGTGCCCTGTATCTTCAATTATTACGACGATACGATCGTCTGTTATTCCTACTCCAAATCCCTCTCCCTGCCGGGCGAGAGAATCGGCTACATCGCGGTGGGGCCTAAAGCAGCCGATTCTAAGGCTTTATATGCGGCTGTATGCGGCGCGGGGCGCGTCCTCGGATTCGTATGCGCCCCCGCGCTGTTTCAGCGCGTAGCGGCCGAATGTGACGGTAAAACGGCGGATCTCGGCGTATATATGCGCAACCGCGATTTGCTCTATGAGGGATTGACGAAGCTCGGCTTTTCCTGCGTATATCCCGACGGAGCTTTTTATCTGTTCGTGAAATCTCCCGAGGCGGACGCGAACGCCTTCTGCGCCCGCGCGAGAAAATACGAGCTCCTTTTCGTGTCGGGGGACGATTTCGGCTGCCCGGGCTATGTGCGGATCGCGTACTGCGTGGAGACGGAAACCATTCTCCGCGCGCTGCCACTGTTTGCGAAATTGGCGGAGGAATATAAGAAGTAAAAACGTTTCGGAAACGACAGGAAAACAAAAAAACAGACTTGGAATAAAAAAGCGGCGCAAAGCGCAATTCCCATAGAGATTAAAAAAGGGCGAAGATTTTTGAAAATCTTCGCCCTTTTGATTGCTCGATACATCGGAAATTGTACGATTATCAAATTTCGTCTTTATAATATTTTACGATGAATTCCTCCATGGTTGAGGCTACGGGTTTCCAACAACATTTTTTGTTTAACTCTTCATGTTCCCAAATATAGATTGTGGTTTCGTCAACCGTTTCATTGGGCTGAACGCGATAGCAATAATAATCGCCGCATCCGTTTGTGGCGAAGAAAATAAACCGGTCAATTTTTTCGCTGTATTCTTCTTTGCTGTAATCTTCCTGAAATAACGGAAAATAACACTTCCTGTTACGTTCAACGTTTTCGATTATTTCTTTTGCCGACAGAATACACCATTTATCTCCGTTTGTTTCTCGAAGCAGCTCTTTTAATTCTTTCGGGAAAGGATGACCAACCGCCATTTCGGCATATTTGATTTCGTTTTCGGGACAAGGCGGTTGGATTTTTACCCATTCATTCCCTTGCGATAGTTTTTGAATTAGTTCTTTATACATGTTTCTCCCTTCCCAAAAAAAATTTACTGTTTGTTTTATCGTTATTATACGACAAATAATTTGAAAAGTAAAATAAAAAGGCGCACTGCCTTAAAAATTCCTACGGATATTAAGATAAAGCCGCTTTTTTGTTATAACATAAAAATTTATCATAAAACACTTGACAAAAAACACGGGGGAGGGGTATAATGAAGGTATAATTTTCCGTAGAAGGAGGAAAAAATAATGAAAAAAGTAAAGGCGGTATTGTTTAGTGCATTGGTGTTCGTCGTGGGGCTTTTTTGTCTTGTCGGCTGCGGTAAAGCGGAAAAGACGGGCGTATATAAGTTTGAATCCATGACAATGACGCAGGGAGGGGTTTCCACCACTCTGAAAGTCGGGCAGACGTATCTCGGCATGATTTCGCTGACAGAAGATTTTGTTTCGATTGAATTGAAGGAAGACGGAACGGTTACGGCGGTCATCGCCATGGTAGAAGAAGCTCCCTCTACCGGTACATGGACGGAAGGGGAGGAAGAAAATACGGTCGTCATTACCATTGACGGAGATTCTCAGACGGTTACCTGCGACGGCGAGAAGATGACGATGTCCATGGAAGGCGCGCAGCTTACGCTGAAAAAGAAATAAAGAAAAAGGGAGCGTTTCGCGGACGGGAATTTGCGGGGCGCTCGAATTTTAGAAAAATTTTATTTTTCGATAGTCAGGTAGTTTTATCGGTCGGAAAAAAAGAGAAAAAATATTTTCAAAACGGGTCAAAAAGGATTGACAAGCCCCCCGCAAGTGTGATAAACTTTGTTTACGCACCTAAGAGGGGTGTAATTTTTTTGTATGGAGTTTGCGATATGGCAACAAAGACGGCAAGGGCCAAAATTACATTCGAATGCACGGAATGCAAGCATAGAAACTATGACAGCATCAAGAACAAGAAGAACGATCCCGACAGATTGGTTCTCAAAAAGTATTGCCCGTTCTGCAAGAAGCACACTGAACATAAAGAATCCAAATAATCGATAAGCGGGCGCATACCGCAAATCGGCAAGCGGGAGTATTTTGCGCGCAGAGGTAAACAATGGCAAACGCAACGAAAACAAAAAACAAGAAACCGAATTGGTTCCGCCGCGTAGGGGCGAAGATCAAGGAAGTATTTTCTGAATTGAAGCGGGTGACGTGGCCCACGTTCCCGACGGTCTTGAAGACCACAGGGGTGGTTCTCGTCATCGTATTCATTTTCTTGGTCATCACCACGGGAGTAGACGCGGGTTTTGCCTACCTGCTCGACCTCATCTCGTAAGGAGGGAGAAGCATGGCGGATTTGGAACAGCCGAAGTGGTATATTCTGCATACTTACTCCGGATATGAAGCGATGGTCAAAGATAGCTTGGAAAAGCTGATCGAAAACAATAATCTGGGGGATTATATCGTCGATTTGAAAATCCCCATGGAACAGGTCATCGAGGAAAAGAACGGAAAGCGCAAGGTAGTGGAGAGAAAGCTGCTGCCGTGTTATGTCTTTATCAAGATGATTTATACCAATCAGATCTGGTATTATGTGACGAGTACGCGCGGAGTGACGGGATTTTGCGGCCCGCAGGGGCGGCCGATACCCATGAAGGAAGAGGAAATCCGAAAGATGCGTCTCGAAGAGTTCGTCACGGACATCGATTTCAAGCCGGGCGATACGGTCTCTATCGAAGAAGGGCCGTTAAAGGGCTTCTTCGGCACGGTAAAAGAGCTGAACGACGCCGCGCAGAAAGCGAAGATTTCGACGACGATGTTCGGCCGCAGTACCGATGTGGAAGTAGAATATATTCAGATCAAGAAGGTAGACGCGCCTCTGCCCGAACCGAGCGAGGATTCCGCGGAATAAACGCCCCGCATAGAGCGCCGCGGCGGAAAACGTTCCGTTTGCGGAGAATTTGCGTAAAACAGCCGTGCGGAAAATATTCCGTCGGCGAAGGAAATTACAAATAAAACAGCGGGACGGAATGGCTCCCGCCGAATGAAAAACAGTCAAAAAGTGGGAGAGGCGTCAAATATTTTAAGGCGCCTTGCGAGTACCACTGAGGAGGATATATTTATGGCTAAAAAGATTACTGCGGTCGTAAAATTGCAGCTTCCCGCAGGAAAGGCAACTCCGGCACCCCCCGTCGGTTCGACGCTGGGTCCCTTCGGTATCAACCTGCCGGGATTCACGAAAGAATTTAACGCCAAGACGGCGGATAAAGCGGGGCTCATCATTCCCGTCGTCGTCACGATTTATCAGGACCGTTCCTTTACGTTCATCCTGAAAACGCCGCCCGCACCCGTTCTTATCAAGAAGGCGCTGGGTCTGGAAACGGCAAGTGCGAAGCCCAATTCCGTGAAGGTGGGCAAACTTACCAAGGCGCAGGTGGAGGAAATCGCAAAGACGAAGCTTCCCGACCTCAACTGCACCTCTCTCGAAAGCGCGATGAGCATGATTGCGGGTACGGCTCGCAGCATGGGCGTCACGGTGGAAGAGTAATTTCAAGGAGAATGCGGCAGGGAGGATTCCCGTCATCGACCGCAAGGAGGATTTAGAAAATGAAACACGGAAAGAAATATACGGAAAGCGTAAAGGCGTTTGACCTGACGAAGCCCTACGAAGCGGCGGAAGCAATCGGAATCATGTTGGAGACGGCGAAGGCGAAGTTCGACGAAACGGTGGAAATGCACGTTCGTCTGGGCGTAGACCCCCGTCAGGCGGATCAGCAGGTCCGCGGCGTGCTCGTTCTTCCGAACGGCACGGGTAAGACGAAGAAAGTTCTCGTCATCGCGAAGGGCGCGAAGGCGGATCAGGCAGCGGCAGCCGGCGCGGATTATGTCGGCGCGGAAGAGATGATCGCCAAAATCCAGAACGAGAATTGGTTCGATTTCGACGTCATGATCACTACGCCGGATATGATGGGTATGGTCGGACGTATCGGTAGAGTGCTGGGTCCCAAGGGCTTGATGCCCAACCCCAAGTCGGGAACCGTGACGATGGACGTCGAGAAGGCGATCAAGGAAGTCAAAGCCGGTAAAGTGGAATACAGACTCGACAAGACTGCGATCATTCACTGCCCTATCGGCAAGAAGAGCTTCGGCAAGGAGAAGTTGCTCGAAAACTTCACGGCGCTCATGGACGCGATTGTGAAGGCGAAGCCTTCCACGGCGAAGGGACAGTATTTGAAGAGCGTCGCCGTCGCTTCGACGATGGGGCCGGGCGTCAAAGTATCCGTCAGAGGCTGAGACAAGGAAAAATATTTTCGCGGAAAGCGGGAAAAACGATTGACTGCTTTCCGCGAAGATGATATAATGATTGAGTAAAAAATCGAAAGCCGCAGAAGGCGAGTACCGAAAGGTTCGATGGGAGACCGCTCGCTCAGGCAGAGGGATTTGTTATTTTGAAAGATAGCGAAGTGTCCTTATGCCGTTGCGGCGTAGGACATTTTTTTAATGTCGGGCGGCATAGCCGCTTAAAGGAGGTATTCATGTCAGCGAATTTAGAGGCCAAAAAACAAGTCGTCGAGGAAATCAAAGCGAAGATCGAAGGTAGCAAATCGGTGGTATTTGCCGATTATAATAAGCTCACCGTCCTCGAAGTCACAGCGCTGAGAAATAAGTTCAAGGCGGCAAATTGCGAGTATAAGGTGTATAAGAACACGCTCGTGAGAAAGGCGTTCAACGAACTCGGCGTAACGGATTTCGACAAGGACCTGAACGGAACCACGGCTACGGTGTTCTGTCAGGACGAGACGAGCGGCGCTGCGGTGTTCGCGAAGGCGGTCAAGGAGAACGCGGCGCTCACGGATAAGATCGTTCCCAAGTGCGCATATCTCGAAAAGAAGTATCTCGACAAAAACGGCGTAAAGGAACTTGCGGCGATTCCGTCCAAGGAAGTCCTTATCGCGAAGATGCTCGGCTGCTTGCAGTCGTCCATTTCCAAGTTCGTCTACGTTTTGGACAGCATTGCCAAAGCAAAAGAAGCGGCGAACAACTGATTCAGAAATCATTAATATAAAAATTCGGAGGATTAAAAGTTATCATGGATGTTCAGAAACTCATTGAAGAAGTAAAAGCTATGTCCGTTCTCGAACTGAACGAACTCGTTAAAGCACTCGAAGCGGAATTTGGCGTAAGCGCGGCCGCTCCCGTAGCTGCTGCCGGCGCAGCCGGTGCGGCGGAAGCTGCTCCCGCGGCGGAAGAAAAGACGGAATTCGACGTCGTTCTCAAAGACATCGGTCCCAACAAAATCGCCATCATCAAGGTTGTCCGCGAAGCGACCGGCCTCGGCCTTGCGGATGCGAAGAAAGCCGTCGAAGCGATGGGCGTCATCAAAGAAAACGTTCCCAAGGCGGACGCGGACGCTCTCGTTGCGAAACTCAAAGAAAACGGCGCTACCGCCGAACTCAAATAAGTTTCGGAAAGGACGTTTTTCGGATAAGAAAACAGAAAAGTAC
>CAKXBD010000105.1 GCA_934871445.1 uncultured bacterium
ATCGAACACTATCGTTCGAGTAATTCGGAATTGTATAAAAAGCTGGAAGCGAGGATTTGTATAGAGAGCCTCGGTATCCGTTATATGCGGTTGGAGTTATACGGTAGTCGGTTTAGTCCGGCGTC
Organism: uncultured bacterium; assembly: GCA_934871445.1. GTDB lineage: Bacteria > Bacillota > Clostridia > Christensenellales > Borkfalkiaceae > Scatosoma. The sequence goes on from CAKXBD010000105.1 coordinate 126, forward strand.
ACTTGCAAAAGAGCAAAACTCGTTTCGCATGGATTGCCTGAAAATGGGTGTGGAAATGTTGTCCGAACAAGTGAGCCTGTCTACGGTTTACGAGGCGTGGGGGCTCATTTGAGAAAATTTTTGGAGGAAAAATGATGAAAGTCAAAAAACTGATTGTCTCCATAGCGGCTTTTGTTGCCGTATTTACGGGGGCTTTATTGGTAGGTTGTAACAATCACTCATCTGAGGAGAGCGGAGGAAGTTCTTCGGATGTTACCGTTTCCGCCGGAATTACTTTGGATAGGAACTCCTGTACGTTGGGCGTAGGGGAAACGACTACACTGTTCCCCTCTGTTACAGGCTATGAGGGGAACATCACATGGACCACTTCGGATAATTCCGTCGTGACAGTAGACGGAGGAAAGCTCACGGCGCAGAAACAAGGAACGGCTGTCGTCAAGGCAATCATCGACGGAGCTGAGGCCGCCTGTACGGTGACGGTCACCCGTGCGTCCGAAGTGGGGACGCTGACGACGGATTATTCTTCTCTCAATTTGCTCGTGGGGAAATCGGTTGAGGTGCAGGCGTCCGTGACGTTTGACGGAACGATAGTGGAAGGGCTCTCTTTTGAGTGGAACAGCGAAAATGAAGCGGTGGCGTCGGTCGTCTCGGAGGGCGATAAGGCGTCAGTCTCGGGATTGACGTCCGGCTCGACGTTCATTACCGTGTCCTGCGTGCATTTCGGGGAAATCCTGACGGAAACGATATCCGTCTCCGTGCGCAACGATGTATCTCTCTCCGTGGAAAATCTCATTCCGAACGAGGACGGGTATGCGCTCACTTTGGTAAAGTCGGAGCCGTCCGGCTATGTCGGGGAGGAAAAGCGCGAATTTTCTCCCGTCTTTGCGGTGACGGTGGACGGGAAGGAAATCGCATCCCCCGATGTAAAGGTTGAAATTCCCGCAGAGGCGGGATCTGTCGTCCGCTACGAGGAAGATACGAATAAAATTGTTGCCGTCGGGGTTGGGGAAACGGATATATCCTTTGTTTATGAAACGGGGGGAAACCGTTATGCCGTAACTGCAAATATTTGCGTAATTCTGCCGGAAATCGTCGAGGAAAAAGTTTTCGATTTTGAGATTTCGGAGGACTACGCGCTCATCTCTTCCGCGTTATTGCCGAAGAATCCCGACTCCGCGCGAATAGACGGGGAAGAACTTGCTTTTTCCGTTTCCGGCGAAGGAATCAAAATAGAAGGATATAAGGGAATAGATTTCGGCAAACATACGTTGACGATAGAGGACGAGAATATGTCCTATCGCGCGGAAGCGTTTGTCGTGACTTCCGTCATCAGGAATAAAGAAGATTTGGACGCGATGGCAAAAGAGGCGGAACAAGGAAACGGCGTTTGGGACGGATATTTCGTGCTCGGGAACGATATTGCTTATAACGGCGAATTCAAGACATTTTGCGGCCTTAACCACTGCGCGGGCTGGGGCGGAACGACGGGATTTCTCGGCACGTTTGACGGGCGCGGATATATTATCGAGGGGTTGACAATCGCCGCAGACTCGGAAGGGCGAGCTTATTTTGGGGGATTGTTCGGGGTTATCGGTTCTTCGGGTACGGTGAAGAACGTGGGATTTGTCAATTCAAAAATTGAAGCATCCGATGCTTCGGGAATCGTAGCGGATATCGTGTACGGCGCGATTGAGGACGTATTTGTAGAAGTGGATAATCAGGGTGGCATGAGATGTGCGGGGATTGCGCGATACATTCTCAGCGGAGGAAAGCTCAATCGTTGCATGATATTTTTAAGCGGAGCCAAAGAAGCTGCGGAAGGGGATTTTTCAGGCAGCAATCTTGCGCTCGTTTCCTTCTCTGCCAATGAGGCAAAGATAGATAACTGCTATTCCGTAGGCGCGTTGGAATTATATCGGACGGGCGGGGATATTCCCGTCGCGGGTTCGGAAACGGACACCTTAAAGAGTTTTTCTGACTATTCAGAAATGAAGGAATATTCTTTTTCTCTCGAAAATTGGCCGGAAGAAATATGGATAGCGGAAGGAGGTGTTCCTCTCTTTGCCTCTTATGTGAAGTATGTCAAGTCGAACATAGAGGACCTTGCAATCGGCAACGACGAAACCTTGCCCGTATCGGATATATTGGAGCTTGACGGTTCGGAAATGTTCGTTTATACGCTGAAAGACGAGAAAGAGGGAATTTCTATGGAAGGAAATATCATTACCGTCGAGGGGTGTTTCGGGGAAACTTTTACCGTCGTGGCAACTTGGATTTTCGACGAAACAGTTAAGTCGGAGAAGACCTTTACGATAGCGGACAAAGAGACGATTTCCCTCAATGAGACATTCGACATCGATTTGAAAAATTCTCGGGCGACGATTAGCGCAGAGGAATTCAAAGGTTATCAGGTTATATCTGTGAAAGTCGACGATTTGTCCTTAAAATTTCAACAGGACGAGATTTCATTGACTCTCGAAGGATATTCCGAAATTCCCTATGGAGAGAAACAGATAACGATAGAGGCGGATAAGGCGACGTTTAAGGGAAAAGTCCTTTTCGCTACGTTCATTTCAAGTACAGAAGAATGGGACGCAGAAGTTGCGGCGACGGCGGCGGACCCTGCCAATTGGGATAAATATTACGTGCTTACCGCAAATCTCGATTATACGGGAAAGACATATCGTACCCCTAAGGGGGAACAGTACGGAGCCGTAAGCGGATTCAAAGGGATATTTGACGGTCGGAATCATAAAATTATCGGAGTTACGTTGCGAGGTGTCGGGCAAAGTTTCTTTGGAACCGTTGCTCTCAGCGGCATAATCAAAAATGTCGCGTTTATCGATTGCGGTCTTTCTTTCACCGAAGCAGACGGTACTACGTTTATTTCTACAAATAAATCCGCGATTGTGGCAGATTTGCTCTACGGCAGTGTGGAAAATATTTATCTCCAATATGTCAATGACGGACATTGGTGGACAGCCGGTATCGCTTACTTTGTATATGAAACCGCGTCTGTAAAAAATTGCATTGCCGAGGTAACGGGGCATGTAGGGGATAAATTACATTCGCTCTTCGTAATTTGTAAGGTGGACGCCGTGATTTCCGATTGTTACGCTGTCACCGAATTGGAAATGCCTATCGCCTGTACGGGAGATGACCCTGCTGCCGGAACCGCCTTTGTCGAGACGGAAAACGTACGGACTTTTGATTCTCTTGAAGATATGAAAAAGGCAACGCCCGACCTTTCCGGTTGGAATTCAGATATATGGGATATTTCGTCCGGCGTGCCGATTTTTCGCGAAAACGTAGAAGGAACGGAAGAATGAAGGAAGAAACAATTAAAGATATCAAGGCGGCGCATCGGCTAAAAAGGCTCATTCATTCCGATAAAAATAGACCGAAATTTCATTTTTGCGTTCCGTTTGACCTCGGGTTTCCCGCCGACCCGAATGCCGTGTTTTTTGCCTGCGGACGTTGGCATCTGATGTATATTTACGAAAGCAGAGAGGATTCTTATCGATGGGGACACGCAATCAGCGCTGACCTGGTACACTGGTCTTTTCTGGATGACGCCCTTATTCCCGACGAGACGGACGGCGGGATTTACAGCGGCGGGGTGCTGTTGGAAGAAGACGGACGCGCCGTAATTTCTTATTGGGCATTGGGGAGAGGAAACAAAAACGGGGGAATCCGTATCGCAACGGCTTATCCGCCGCTCTATGAAAAGTGGAACAAAATGTCGGGGTACGCCGTTGAATGTCGGGAATGGGGAATTTCCTACAGAGAAAATACAAGCGAATTGGCTTGCGCTGACCCCGGGAATTTATGGAAAGAAGGGGATAAGTATTATATGCAAACGGGCAATCTGCCCCTGCTCGATAAATATAGAAGTCTGCCTTCTCCGCCTTTGGATAAAAGGGGGGATTGGACAGAATTATTCGTCTCAGACAATCTTTGTTCATGGAAATATCTCCATCGCTTTTATAAGCGGGATGAGAATGGACGATATACCGCAGATTCGGAAGATGCAATGTGCCCTTGGTTTGGAGCTCTGCCTTTAAGAGACGGAGGGGATTCCGGACTATGGCTTCAATTATTCATGTCTCATAATCGCGGAGCACAGTATTATATAGGAGATTATGACCGTACGGAAATCAAGTTTATTCCGCGTTCTCACGGCAGGATGTCTTTCAGCGATAACTGCCTGTTTGCTCCCGAAGCAGCTCGGGCGCCCGATGGAAGGCTTATCGCTTTTTATTGGTTGCGGGATAACTTGGACGACGATTTGGAAAGAGAACTGAAAAAGGGGTGGTCGGGGATTCATGCGCTTCCCCGTGAGCTTTGGCTGAGAGACGATGGACGGTTGGGGATTGCGCCTGTCCGTGAACTCCGGAAACTTCGGCGGAGAGAAACGGAATATAGCTTTTTTGCGTCCGAAAAAGAAATTAAATTATCTGTTTTGAATCCGTTTTGTTGCGAACTGGAATTACAGGCAAAAGTATCTTCGGAGGGGTGTTGCGGTTTTGAAATCTTTTTCGACGAAAAGAAGGAAGAAGTCCTTTTCGTCTTTATGGATTTTGTCAAACAAACGTTGGTCATAGATACCGTGCATAGCGGCACGGCGGGGAGAAAAATAAAGGACGAGGCACCTTTGCCTCTTTCAATAGACCAAACCCTGTGCCTTCGGATTTATATCGACGGATGTACGGTAGAGGCTTTCGCAAACGATTTACAGGCAATGACTCGACAGGTATTTCCGAAATCCTATGATTTCGCTGAAATCCGTTGTTTTTATCGTTCGGAAAAGGTTTCTTGTGAAAATATCTGTCGGGTGATTGCCTACGATATTGCAGAAGCATAAATAATATTATATAAAAAATAGCTCGGAAGGAAAATATGCAATTTATTATAAAGGGAAATTGTTTGACGGAGGAACAGGCGGGAGCATTGTCCGATATGTTCAAGGAAGCGGACTGTAAACTCGGGACAATACAAGTAGAAGCTAAAAAAGGAATAGAAAACCATTGTCGTTTTGACGGGAAGGAATTAAAAGTCGTGTATACGGAAAAAGTATACCTTTTCCGTTCTATCGGGCATTTGGCGGTTTCAAAAGGAAAAGAGTTTGAATATAGCGAAAATAAACCTTTTGAAAAACTCGGCACAATGGTAGACTGTTCGCGGAATGGAGTATATACAGTGCAAGCACTGAAAAGATTGATTCGTTATCTGGCCCTTTGCGGGTATAACAGTTTACAGATTTACACAGAGGATACTTACCATATTGAGGGAGAACCTTATTTCGGATATTTACGCGGCGCTTATACGAAGGAGGAACTGAAGAAATTAGACGCCTATGCAGATTCTTACGGGATAGAATTGATACCATGTATTCAGACCTTGGCGCATCTTAGCCGAATTTTTCGATGGAAACCGTATTCCGAAATTAACGATATCGACGATATCCTTTTGGTGGACGATGAACGCACTTATAAATTGATAGACGGAATGTTCGCTACGGCAGCGGAATGTTTTACTTCCCGAAACATCAATATCGGAATGGACGAGGCTTTCAGGCTGGGCATGGGAAAGTATCGCGTCCTCCATGGAGGAACGGACCGGATTCAGCTCATGTTGCGGCATTTGCGCCGAGTACAGGAAATCGCCGGAAAATATGGTTTTCATTGTGCTATGTGGTCGGATATGTACTATCATTTGGCCTTTGGCGGATATTATAGGGAAGACGCGGACGAATTCCCTTTTGACCGCGGAAGTATTCCCGACGACATTCGGTTGATTTATTGGGACTATTACAGTAAATCGCAGACGCATTATGAAAAAATTCTTTCTCAACATAAACGTTTATCCGAAAATATTTGGTTTGCAGGGGCTTTTTGGACGTTTTTGGGATTTCTTCCGAATAATTCATTCAGCATCGAGGCTGCTCAATCGTCCGTCCGCGCGTGTAAAGAACAAAATATATCGAATATCTTTTTTGCTATGTGGGGAGATTTCGGGTCGGAATGTTCTGTTTTTTCGGTCCTTCCGTCCATAGTGTTTGCCGCAGAATTTGCCTATGGAAACGAAGACGGAAAATTTTTGGAAAAGAAATTTTCTGCGCTTTCAGGTGTATCCTTCGATTGTTTTTTAGCTTTGGAAAAAGCGGATAAAATAGGAAATTGCAGTGGGGCGGATTTTACAGACCCGAGTAAATATATGTTGTATAACGACTGCTTTGCGGGGATTTTAGATACGACGGTGACTATATCCGATGGGAGAGAATATGAGGTTTTAGCCGAAGAATTAAAACCATATATTCGTCATCGAATTTGGGGAAATTTATTTTCGTTTGCCTATTCACTGGTTCGTGTGATGGAATATAAAGTAACGATAGGAATTCGTACCCGAGCTTTATATCGGGCAGGGAAAAAGGAAGCTCTGTGCGAACTTGCCGAAAAGGATTATAAAATACTTTCTGAAAGATTAAATGAATTTTATCGATCTTTTTCGAGGCTTTGGCACGCGGAAAAAAAGGCATATGGATTTGAAATCAGCAATTACCGTATAGGAGGATTAATTTCTCGCGTTAATTATTGCCGTGACCGTTTGTTGGCATATTGCGCCGAAAAAATACCACGGATAGACGAGCTTGAAGAAGAATTGCTCGATTATTACGGTAACGAAAAACAATATACGGCGCAATTGGGGTATATCAATGAGTTTTTGAAAATAGCAAGCGTCAATAATTTCTGAAAGATATCGATAAATTATCGGGGATAAGGAATGATTATAAAAACGGAATAAAAAAGTAATGAGCTCTTAAATATCTGATAATAGAGTTATTAAAAATGAAAAGCGAAAATAGAATTTATAAAAGAAAGATAAAGGAAAGATAAGAGAAAAGGCAAAACGTTAGAAAGGTATGAATAGACACGAACAAGCCCGAGGAACCACAAAGCGGAAAAGCAGGTATTATAAGAAAAAAAGGACTATCCGAAATAACTCGGATAGTCCTTTTTTGGTGCACCAAAGACGATAAAGGTTGAACCCCTTTATCAGCAATAGCCTTGTCGGTATCGACAAGGCTTATTTCTTTTATTTCCTTGTCGTTGCCGAAAGTCAGATAAGTTATTATATGGTCGTCATAAACAAATACCTTGTAAACAAGATTGTCAATGAGTTTCTTTTGATAGCCTTTGTCCGACGGGTCGCCTTTGAGCATTTCAGCGATAAAGTCTATGATTTTCTCTTTCGTGATTTTCTTGCCCCGTTCAAGCTCGATTTGCGCTTTGCTCGCGCA
>CAKXBD010000106.1 GCA_934871445.1 uncultured bacterium
TTTTCCACCTTATAAAAGGCCAAAGGCTCCGCGCCGTCGGGCACCGCATCAGCAGGATAACATTCCAACCACCTGAGACAATATTCGGGGTGTTTTTGTACGATTTTTCCGTCGGCAAAGCCGCTCGGCCAGCCGTTTTCATCGTAAACATAACTGTCCAAGCCCCGCGCCGTCCCCTCTTTTATCCCGGCATCCAGACATTCAAACCATTCCTTTCCCATATAGTCGGTGAGAAGGCCGCTGCGTGCGTGCATAAAATAACCTCCACACCCCTTTTCGGCCATCTCCCGTATCTGATCGGTCATTTTGTCCGCTTCGAGGCGGTCATTCAGCGACCAAAAAGGCAGAGAACGATATTCCCGCGAACGCCCGCGGATGATATTGAAAATAAAATCCGTAGCTTCCATGATTTTCAAATTCGTTCGGCACGTTTCAGCCATTCCTCCGCCAGGAGCTTTTTTCCCTCCGCGGTTAAATGAATACAGTCTACCGTATAAAATTCGGGCGTACGCTCCACCCAATTTTCGGCAAAAATCCCGTCCATGGGGAGATATACCGCGCCGAACTCGTTAGCAAGACGACGAATTGCATAGATGCGTTCAAAGAGCGAATTTCTCAATCCGTCCATACCGAAATCTTTCGGAATGAGAAACGGTTCGACGACGATGACTTCATGAGTGAATTCGTAAGCCGTGCGGAGCATACGGCGATAAGTATCGTAAAATTCGGCTTCCGAAGCGATACGGGGCGGCGTTCCGCGCACTGTCGTGTCGTTGATGCCGCCGAGTATAGAAATTACGTCGGGGCGGATATCCTCACATTCCGGACGGAAGCGCTGTAAGATTTGACCACAGCTTTCCCCATTGATGCCGCGGTTAAACCCCTCGACATCCCCCAGACGCTCGCATACGATTCGGTTATAGCCCGTAAGGCCGTGGCGGTCGGAATAGTCGCGGCCGCTGTCCGTAATGGAATCGCCCATAAATAAAATTTTTGCGTTCTTTTTAATTTTCAGTGTTTTCATTTTTCTGATACCTGTAAAGTGCGGCGGGATCCGCGTCCTCTCCCCGAATCAAGCGATAAAGCTTCAAGCCCTTAGCTTTGGGGATAATTCCCTTGGGCGAGCTCGGAGAAGTAAACAATCCGAAATCAATTTCTATTCCGGGCCCTGCCGTCCAATCGTACAGACGGAAAATAAATACCGTCTCAATATTTTCGCACGAACGAAAGGCCTCGAAGTCGGTCGGAAAGAAGGAAGCCTGTAACTCGTCGGCCTCCGACTTCTTCATGCCACGATTGACGACGAAATCGGAATCGTGATAGCCGAATTCGGTAATAAATATTTTTTTCCCGCCGTCGCCGTGGCGTTGCATGACGCGCAGAATCATTTCCGCGCCGCCTCGGATAATGGAAGCGTCGCCGCCGAAATTATAAGCGTGATAGCACTGTACTTGAAAATAATGATCGGGATCGGTATCGGGGGCAAGTCCGCGTGGAAATTTGCCCGATTCCACGGAACGATACACGAACTCATAAAACTCCGCCATTTCCGCATAGCCGCGATAGGGCGTGGGCGCGGGAAATACCACATACGCCTTCGGATTGCCGCGCTTGACACCTAAGTTGGAATAATAGCAAATATCTGCCGTGATTTCTGCCTTCTCGAGATTGGTATAGCAATATCTTTCGTCGTACTCGGAGTTCTTTACGTTATTGGAGGAAAATCCCGGCTTTGCGAGATAGGAATTCATGTTTACTTCGTTTCCGCATTCCCAATACTCGATTTCGGGAAATTCTTTCGCCATCATCTCATACGCGCGGGCAATCATGTTCATTTCGTCCAAATACGCCTGATTACCGGGTTCCGGCATTTCCGGAACGGAGTTCGGAGTACCCGTAAAACTTTTCGGAAATACGTAATTATGATTCATGGCGACGATACGAATCTTTCTTTTCGTCAGCTCCTCCACATATTTCCTGTAACGGCGGAATACATCCTCTTTCCATTCCAACTCGTCCGTATCCCCTTTCCGCTGCAACAGACGCTTGTGATGCATCCAGATGCGCATAGATTTTGCGCCGAGACGGTCAATCAAATCGATTGTCGTCATAGGGTCGGCGCCCTTGTCCAAAGAACCTTCAAATTCCTCACATATCCCGTAAAAATACGCATCGGGATCGCAAGTATATCCGAGACCTTCTTTTACCTGCATATTTTCTCCTTAAATAATTGCGCCGTTCCGCTCTGTACGGAACGGCGCCTCGTCGAAATTTTCTGCCGAATTATGCTTGTTCTTTTTTATACTTATAAAGTCCCGACGTATCCGCGTCCTCGCCTTTAAAATACTTAAACAGCGCAAGAGCCGCGGGCTTGGGCGTGATGCCCATTTCTTCGACGGGAGACGTAAATATTCCGAAAGTCTTTTCCATATCCTTGACTCCCGCACCCGCCGTCGTATAGTTAAACATACGGAAACAGAACACCGCTTCCAAGGAAGGAAGGTTCGCCTTTAACTGATCGATCGCTTCGGGATACCATTCCCCAATATCCTCCTGCCGCTTCGCATCGAAACTGTCGTACCATCCGAACTCGGAAAGAAAGAGCTTTTTGCCCGCATCGCCGTGTTCTACCGCCACGTTATACATATCGATATTTGCTTGCAGCCAATCTTCATTGGGCGCGACGTTCGCATACGGATGCCAGTTGAGCACGTTGAAATAGTTGTCCGTGTTTGTGTCTGCGGGAATAATTCTCTCGTTATTTTCATCGATGCTCGTCGGGAGTTTTCCCGATTCGATTTGTTCGTACAGAAGATCGATAAAGATCGCAGAGGCGTCCGTCGAGGAGAACACGAGACCGGGCATAACGAGCTCGTTTTCGGGATTGTGCTCTTTAATGCCGAGATTTGCATAATAGCATTGATCCGCCGTAATCATCGCCACTTCTTCGGGGGTATATTGATATTGTGCATTGACTGCCTCGGAATTTGCCGTGGAATACCCTTGACGAACAATCGTCGTTCCCTTCGGGTGATCCGTTTCGTTATTGGGCTCCCAAAGTGTAATTTCGGGAAATTCTTCTGCCATCATGCTGTAACAATCGCGGAACAAATTCATAAACGCCATATATTCGTCCGGTTCGTTGACGGGATCGGGAATGACTCCCATAGTCGAAGGCTTTATCATTTCCACGGGGTAGAGGTATTGGTGGCTCATGACGAGAATATTCTCTACGCCGGCCTCCTTCAAATCCGCAAAATAATTATGATACGTCTCCACCGCATTTCGTTTCAGACTGATTTCATTGGAAGTCCGTTCCCTTTCAAGAACATAAGGAATATGCATCCATACACGAACAGATTTAATGTTCATCGTCTTTATGAGATCGCAGACGATTTCCGTCGTGATTCCGGGATCCTTGGAAGATGTCGGCAAATCGGAGGGAAGGACGCAAATTCCGAACATATTTTCCGGGTTCACTTCATATCCCAGCCCCGTTTTCTGCTTGGGACCGTCGTCCTTTTTACAAGCTACACCGCCAAGAGCGAGAACAGCGGTCAAAGCGGATATACAGATGATTTTAACGATTTTTTTCATGACGACCTCCCTTTTTCAACGCAATCGCCGCACCTGCGACCAAAACGGCAAGCCCTGCCGAAATGCCGGCCACACTTCCGCAGCCGCCGCCCGAGGACGACTCCGAAGAACCGCTCGAATCTTCCTGTTTCGGCGGAACATAGTCCTCCGTATCGATGTGAATACTTCCGTCCAAAGAATAGAGCTTTGCCGTCTCTATCGTCGCGCTCTTTTCCTCGACGGAAAGAGCGATATTTCCCTCCGCGGAGGTCTTTCCCTCTTCAAAATAGAGAGTAGCGACGGGAGAGCCGAGATAATCGTAAGGATCCTGCGCGTTGCGTATGGAAATCTCGACATATCCGCCAATCATTTCCACTTTCAAAGTGCTGCCCGAAAGGAGTCCGCGGCCCAAAACCGCGGTATTGCTGCCAGATTCGTCTACGAGCCCTTCTGCGGTCAGCCGATTGCCCTTAAAGGTCAGGGAACATGCGGTGGCGTCCGACGTGACGCCGAGAGACAACTTAAAGCTGCCCTCCACATCTCCGAATTCGAGGAAAAGGAGCAAGCTGTCCATTGTTCCGACCGTCTTTGCTTCGGCGCTCGGAATGAGCGTGAGCCCCTCGGAGGAAGTCACGGCAAAATCATTGAGCGTCCAGCCGTCGCTGTTTTTGCGGAAATCGCTGCGGAGTTCATCGAGACTTTCCGCGCTTGCGGCCGTTCCGCAAAGAGCCAAAGAAAGTGAGAGAACGAGAAAAAGCAGAGCGGAAAAGAGGATACGGAATACATTATTTTTGGATTTCGTCATATTACGCCTCCTGAATCATCGGGTCGATATTCGTAATCGAGAAATTGGTCGCATTGTAATATGCTTTTCCCGTATTTTCGATCATCAGAGCGGTATAGCCGAACGTATCGACGTCCGTAAATACGATCTGCGGTTTTCCGAAAGCCGAATCCGGTTGAGAAGTTTCTTTAATAAACACCTTTACCGTGCGAGAAGAAATAATCAACATGCAGGTATACCAGGTTTCCGTATCCTTAAATACGTTCAAGGAACAAGTGGCGGAAGTCGTTCCGGAAGCGGTCGTCATATTCTTTCCGACGATGCTCGTCGTATTTCCGTCCTTGCGGAAATATACTCCGGGCGCGTCGTTACAGGAAGTATCCAGCATTTCGCGACCAAAGGAATAACCGAACCCCGCGAGCTCCGTCCCCTCAGGAAGAGAGGAAGGTCTGAAATCAAAACGCGCAATTTGGTCGCCGAAACGGGACTTGGAAAGAAATGCCGCGTCGCCGCTGATGTCGTGGAATTGGATATAGTTCCGATTCATCTGAATAGGAGTCTTTACCCCGCCGTACATGATCCATTTGCGGGTATTCACGTAATGTTCCTCTATGATTTCCCCCGCGATCTCGTATTCCTTAGAGCCTTGGAAATTAATTCCTACATTTTCACTGTCAGGATACTTACGCGGTTAACCGCGTAAGTAAGAGGCCTCTTACTTTTGATTTCCGAATATAAATTGACAGTTGTTTCCGTAAACCGCTTACATAAAACTTGTAAGCGCTTACAGTATGCATTATATCATACCTAATTCATTCTGTCAATACCTATTTCAAAAATTTTTGGAAAATTTTTTTGCTCAGCGCTGTACTCGTCCGCTGGCGTTGCCTTCCGCGAGGGAAAGGACCTCCTCTTTGCTCATCATATTGTAATCGCCTTCGACGGTATGTTTCAGACAACTGGCAGCGACGGCAAACTCGATAATCTTTTGTTCATTCCATCCCGAAAGCATGGCATAAATGAGACCCGCTCCAAAGGAATCCCCGCCGCCGACGCGATCCACGATGTGAATGGGATATTTTCGGGAAAAATAAGCTTTTTCGTCCGTATACATCATCGCTGACCAATGATTGTCATTGGCCGATAAGCTCTCCCGAAGGGTAATGGCCACGACCTTAAAGCCGAAGCGCTTACTGAGCTGACGGGCGACACTCACATATCCGTCGCGGTTGAGCGTTCCTTTCTGCACATCCGTTTCCGCGGCATAAATTCCAAATACGTCCGCGGCGTCCTCCTCGTTAGCAATGCAGATATCTACATTCTGGCAAATCTCACTCATGACGCGGCCGGCTTCCTCCCGCGTCCATAATTTTTTCCTGTAATTGAGGTCGCAGGAAACGGTAATTCCGCGCCGTCTTGCTTCGTGCGCCGCATAGAGACAAATATCGGCAATCCGTCCGCCGAGCGCGGGAGTAATTCCGGTAAAATGAAACCAATCGGCGCCTTCAAATATAGAGTCCCAATCGTAATCGGAGGGCTTAGAGAGCGCAAAGGCGGACATAGAACGGTCATAAATAACCTTTGAAGGTCTTTGGCTGGCCCCCTTTTCGAGATAATAGACGCCGAGTCTGTCTCCTCCGCGTGCAATTTGAGAGGTATCCACGCCGAAACGCCGCAAGCTGTTGAGGGCGGCCTGACCGATCTCATGCCGAGGCAATTTCGTCACAAATACGGATTCCACGCCGTAATTCGCCAAACTTACGGCCACGTTTGCTTCTCCGCCGCCATAGACAGCACCAAAGCGTTCGGCTTGAACAAACCTAAGATAGCCCTCCGGTGCAAGACGGAGCATAATTTCACCGAACGTAACCGCCTTCATCTTTTTTCCTCCGTAAATTTTGCTATTTTAGCGACGACAGCCGCCGTTTTTCCGCGAATATCCCCTTTCATCATGAAGCTCCCACCGACTGCGACAACCTTATCGCACGCGAGATAATCGAGGATATTTTCTTCGTTGACACCTCCCGTCGGTAAAAAGCGGATTTCGGGAAACGCGGCTCCGATTGCCTTGATCGCGGAAAGCCCCCCATACACGCTCGCGGGGAAAAATTTCACCGTTCTGATTCCCGATCTATAAGCGGAGATGATTTCCGTCGGCGTCGCGCAGCCGGGGAGATAAGGAATTTCACTCCCAGCACAAAATTCCGCGACGTCCCTGTCAAAGCCGGGAGAAACGATAAACTTTGCCCCCGCCTCTATTGCCGCAGCGCATTGTTTCGGGGTAATCACTGTACCCGCTCCGATGATCATATCCTCGAATACTTCCTTTGTCGCGGCAATCGCCTCCGCCGCACAAGAGGTACGGAAAGTAATTTCCGCCGTATGAAGCCCGCCCTCTCTGAGCGCCTTTACGGTCGGAACCGCGTCGGATAATTTTTCGATTACGACGACGGGAATAAGCCTGTCTCGAAAAAGTGCCTGACTGATGTCGTTCATAATTATCATTCTCCTTTTACGCCGAAATATGCGGCAGCATTGTTGTAAGAAACGTCTCGGACGACTTTTTCGAGCGTATCGAAATCGGGATAGATTTCTCCCGCTTCCGCTTTTCTTCCCAGCCAATCGCAAAAAATTCTTCTGAAATACAGATGTCTCGGATAAGAGAGAAAACTGCGGCTGTCCGTCAGCATACCGATAAACGTTCCGATATGCCCGGTCTGCGCCAAAGAATCGAGCTGAGCGCGGATCCCCTCGTTATGGTCGAGAAACCACCATGCGGGTCCGTACTGAATTTTTCCATGGGCGGAAGAATCCTGAAAACAGCCTGCCAACGTCGTCAAGGGCAGATTCCAAACCGGATTGAGGTTAAACAGCACCATGCGCGGCAGCTCTCCCGCCGAATCGAGAATGTCCATCCAGCGCGCCAGCGCCGCAATGCTCGCGCTGTCGTCGATACTGTCGTAGCCCGTATCTGCGCCCAAAACCTTATACATGCGTGCATTGTTGTTCCGCAAAGCCCCGATATGCATCTGCACCGCAAGCCCGCATTTTGCACATTCGCGG
>CAKXBD010000107.1 GCA_934871445.1 uncultured bacterium
CGTCTACTCTCGACACGAGGAAGGAGCCGTCGCGCTTGGTGAGCTGTCCGAATACGGTGGGGACGTCAGAGGAGCCGCCGACGAGGACATAGAGCGCGGCTTCGGGGCCGCAGAACCCTATATCGGCGTCGCCGGAGAGCACGGCGGCCATGACCTTATCGGCGCCGCCGCCGTTCGTGAGTTCGATTTCCAAATTTTCCTCTTCAAAATAGCCGAGCGCATCGGCGAGGTAGAGAGGGGCATAGAAAATGGAATGAGTGACTTCGTTGATTTCGAGTTTTGTGAGGCCGCCTTCGTCCTCGCCGCAGGCAGAGAGGGGAAGGAGAAGGAAGCAGGCGGAAAGTGCGATTGCCGAAATTTTTTTCATAGGGGTAACTCCGTTAAAATTTAGAATAATATATAATATGAGTCGGCATTAATAATTGACAATCGTTGCCGAAAGAGATATAATGAAAAAGTATACGAAATAAAGGAAGATAGGAATACCGTGCCCGCGACGCCGAGGTGCGGTATTGCCGAGAGAGAAAAGGACAGACTATGGAGATGCAAAAGACGTATAACCCCAAGGACTTCGAGGACAGGATTTATTCCGAATGGGAAAAATCCGGATATTTCCGCGCGGAAACGGACCCCGACAAAGTGCCCTTTACGATCATGATGCCGCCGCCCAATATCACGGGGCAGCTGCACATGGGGCATGCGATGGACGCGACGATGCAAGATACGCTCATACGCTTCAAGCGCATGCAGGGCTATGCGGCGCTGTGGCTTCCGGGCTACGACCACGCTTCGATCGCGACGGAGGTCAAGATCGTCGAGAAGATGAAGGAGGAGGGGCTCTCCAAGGCCGACGTAGGCCGAGAGGGCTTTTTGAAGCGCGCGTGGCAGTGGACGGAACAGTACGGCGGGCGCATCACGCTCCAACAGCGCAGAATGGGCGCGTCCTGCGATTGGTCGAGACAGGCGTTCACGATGGACGAAAAGTGCTCCCGCGCGGTGAGGGAGGCGTTCGTCAACCTTTACGATAAGGGCTTGATTTATCGCGGGGACAGAATTATCAATTGGTGTCCCTGCTGTAAGACCGCGCTTTCAGACGCGGAGGTGGAGTACGCCGAGGAAGCGGGATCTTTTTGGCATATCCGCTATCCCGCGGCGGACGGCAGCGGGGAAGTCATCGTCGCCACCACCCGCCCCGAAACCATGCTAGGCGATACGGCGGTAGCCGTCCACCCCGCAGATAAACGGTATGCGCATTTAATCGGCAAGACGCTGCTTCTGCCGCTGACGGACAGAAAGATTCCCGTGGTGGCGGACGAATATGTGGATATGGATTTTGGAACGGGCTGCGTGAAAATCACGCCCGCGCACGACCCCAACGACTTCGAGGTCGGAAAGAGACATGCCCTCGAAGTCATTCGCGTGATGAACGACGACGGAACGATGAACGAAAGGGCGTTCGCGTATGCGGGGCTAGATAGATACGAGGCGAGAAAGCGGGTCGTGGCGGATCTCGAAAAGGGCGGTTATCTCGTGAAGATAGAGCCTCATACGCATAACGTGGGGCATTGTTACCGCTGCCATTCGACGGTAGAGCCCATTGTTTCCAAACAGTGGTTCGTAAAAATGGAGCCGCTTGCAAAGCCCGCAATCGCGGCGGTCATGAAAAATAGAGTCAAATTCGTGCCCGAGCGTTTCTCGAAGATTTACTATAATTGGATGGAGAACGTGCGGGATTGGTGTATTTCCCGCCAGCTTTGGTGGGGGCACCGTATCCCCGTGTGGTATTGCGAGGATTGCGGAGCGGAGATCTGCGCGAAGGAGGATCCGACCTGCTGCCCCGCGTGCGGCGGAGCGAATCTCAAACAGGACGAGGACGTGTTGGATACGTGGTTTTCGTCGGCGCTTTGGCCCTTCTCGACGTTGGGCTATCCCGAGGATACGGCGGATTATAGGTATTTTTATCCCACGGACGTCTTGGTGACGGGATACGATATTATTTTCTTTTGGGTTGCACGAATGATTTTTTCGGGAATAGAGCATACGGGGAAGGTTCCCTTCCACGACGTGCTGATTCACGGAATCGTGCGCGACGAACAGGGGCGGAAGATGAGCAAATCGCTCGGCAACGGGATAGACCCGCTCGAAGTGGTGGACAAATACGGAGCGGATTCCCTGCGGCTTTCGCTGCTGACGGGGATTGCGCCGGGCAACGATACGCGGTATTCGGATACGAAGGTGGAATCCTGCCGCAATTTCATCAATAAGCTGTGGAACGCTTCCCGTTTCGTGCTGATGAACGCGGAGGGGAAAAAGATACCGTCCGTGGAAGAAGTGAAATTCGCGCCCGCGGATAAGTGGATTATTTCCAAACTGCAAAACTGTATCCGCGAGGTGACGACCAATCTCGGAAAATACGAATTGGGCATGGCGAGCGAGCTTGCGACGGATTTTGTCTGGGACGATTTCTGCGATTGGTATATCGAGCTTTCCAAGCCCGCCCTTTACGGGGAGGACGAGGAGCGGAAACTTTCGGCGCTGTCGGTGCTTTGTTTCGTATTGGAGAATGCGTTGAAGCTGCTGCACCCGTTTATTCCGTTCGTGACGGAGGAGATTTATCGGAATCTGTCGGGGACGGAGGGGAGCATCATGGTTTCTTCGTTCCCGCGGTATAATTCGCGCATGGCGTATAAGAAGGAAGCGAAGGCATTTGAAGGGGTAATGGAAATTATCAAGGCGGTGCGCGCGATGAAGAAAGCGGCGGACTGTCCCCCTTCGAGGAAGGTAGAGCTGTACCTCGTAACGGAGAGTAAGCGCCTGATACAGCAGAATAAGGACAGCATCATGAAACTTTCGGGCGCGTCGGCGGTAAAGTTTGCGGACAGCGCGTCGTCGATAGAGGGAAAGACGGTTTCGCAGGTAACGGAAATCGCGCAGATTTATATTCCTCTGGGCGAGTTGGTGGATATTGAAAAGGAGAAGGTGCGTTTAGCGGCGGAAATCGAGCGCGTAAGCGGAGAAATCGAGCGAGCGAAGGGCAAACTTGCCAATCAGAACTTTGTCAACCGAGCGCCCAAAAAGCTAGTGGAGGACGAGCAGGAGAAAGTAAAGAAATACGAAGCCATGAAGGCGAAATTGGAAGCGCAGCTCGCAGACTTATAAATCGGAGAGAGAGCCCCGAATTTTTCGGATCTCCGAAAGGAATTTTTGCGGATTTATAAAAATGAACGACGTCATAATAAAACAGTTAAAAAATGATTTTGAAAGTGCGCTTGCGCTGATATGGCAAGTATTTTCCGAATACGAAGCTCCCGATTACGCGCAGGAAGGGATAGATGAATTTTATAGAGCTATTCACGATGAAAAATATTTGTCTATGCTGACGATTTTCGGGGCGTTTATCGGGGAAAAATTGGTCGGAGTAATCGCAACGCGGAACGAAAGTTCGCATATAGCATTATTTTTTGTTGACGGTAAGTATCATAGACAGGGTATTGGGAAGCAGTTGTTTCAAAAAGTTTTAGAAAACGTTTCTTTTTCAAAATTAACGGTAAATGCTTCTCCTTTTGCCGTTCCTGTCTATTGTAAATTGGGTTTCAGCACTACCGATTCGGAGCAAGTCGTAAATGGTATACGTTTCACGCCCATGGAATTCCAAAAACACAAATAAATTACAATTTATAGAGCAAAAAAGAGCAAAGATTTTCAAAAAATCTTTGCTCTTTTTTAATTCCCAATTCCCGCCCGTTCCGTCGCTCCGCCGTCCTTGCCGTTCCCGCCGTCCTTGCCGTTCCCGCCGTCCTTGTCGCTCCGCCGTCTTTGTCGCTCCCGCCGTCCTTGTCGTTCCGCCGTCCTTGTCGCTCTGCCGTCCCGCCGTTCCGCCGCTCTCGTCGCTCTGCCGTCCCGCCGTTCCGCCGCTTCCATCGCTCTGCCCGTCCTGTCCCCGCTTTTCCATAAAATGTCGTAAAGCCGCAATACAGAAGGCGTGCCTTGAAAAATTTGCTCCTAAGTCTGTAAAAAAGTTTCAAAAAATTCCTTTTCAGGAAAAAGACGGCAGCCCGCTTGACAATACCCGTTTGTTTTTGATATAGTAATATCGATAAAAATATATCAATAATAAAGGAGCGAATAGAATGAGCGAGCAAGAGATATCGAAGGCGACGATCGGGCGCATGCCGTTGTACCTTCATTTTTTGCAGGAGGAGAGTTCAAAGGGGGCGAAATACATTTCTTCGGCGGTAATTGCACAAAATATTCCCGTATCGGCGGTGCTTGTGCGGAAAGATCTGGCGATCGTATCGTCGCAGCCGGGGCGTCCGCGTTTAGGGTTCGAGGTCGTGAGGCTGATTGCGGACATCGAGAAATTTTTGGGCTATGACAATCTTTCGGACGCGATCATAGTGGGAGTGGGCGGTCTCGGGAAGGCTTTTTTGGGATACGAGGGGTTCAAGAGCAACGGTCTGAATATCGTAGCGGCATTCGATGTCGATCCCTCGGTAATCGGGGAGCGGATTGCGGGAAAGGAAGTATATGCCTTAGCGGAATTACCGCAGCTTGTAACGAAAGGGAAGATCAATATCGGAATCATTACGGTACCCAAGGAAGCGGCGCAGGGAGTAGTGGATTTAATGGTGCGTTCGGGGATAAGGGCGATTTGGAATTTTGCTCCGCTCCCGTTGAAGGTACCGAAGGGAATCATTGTAAAGAACGAAGATCTGTCCGCGTCCCTCGCGCTCTTGGCGGGGGAACTGAGCAAACGGATTTGACGAAAAGGAAGGAGGTTTTATGAAAGATTTTATCGTGAATGACGAAAAGACATTGGAAAAGATGCTGGCGCGGGTTCGTGCGGCGCAGGAGAAATTTGCGAATTACACGCAGGAGCAAGTGGATAAAATTTTCTTTGCGGCGGCGATGGCGGCGGATAAAGCTCGGATTCCGCTCGCGAAGCTGGCGGTAGAGGAAACGGGCATGGGCGTAGTGGAGGATAAGGTCATCAAAAACCACTATGCGGCGGAATATATTTATAATAAGTATAAAGACGCAAAGACGTGCGGGGTGATCGAGCATGACGAAGCGTTCGGATATACGCGGATTGCGGAGCCGATCGGGGTATTGGCGGCGGTAATTCCGACGACGAACCCGACGTCGACGGCGATCTTCAAGGCGCTCATCTGCTTAAAGACGCGGAACGGACTGATTATTTCCCCGCATCCTCGGGCGAAGAAATGCACGATCGAAGCGGCGAAAGTAGTTTTGGAGGCGGCGGTAAAAGCGGGCGCTCCGGACGAAATCATCGGCTGGATCGACGAGCCGAGCGTTCAGCTTTCGGGAATGGTCATGAAGGAAGCGGACACGATTTTAGCGACGGGAGGTCCCGGAATGGTTCGCGCGGCGTATTCGTCAGGGAAGCCCGCCATCGGCGTCGGTGCGGGAAACACGCCCGCGGTCGTGGACATATCGGCGGATATTCCGCTCGCGGTTTCGTCCATACTCCATTCCAAGACCTTTGATAACGGCATGATTTGCGCCTCGGAGCAATCGGTGATCGTGGCGAAGGAGATTTACTCAAAATTCAAGAAGGAAATGCAGCTTCGCGGGGCTTATTTTCTTACGCCTTCGGAGACGGAAAAGGTGCGTAAGACGATTATCGTCAACGGCGCGCTGAACGCAAAAATCGTAGGACAGACAGCGTATACGATCGCAAAACTTTCCGGCTTCGAGGTCCCGAGGGACGCGAAAGTTTTGGTGGGCGAAGTGACCTCCACTGATCCGAGCGAAGAGTTCGCGCACGAAAAATTATCCCCCGTGCTTGCGATGTATAAGGCGGAGGATTTCAAAGACGCGCTGGATAAAGCGGATCGTCTGGTGCGCGACGGCGGAGCGGGACATACCTCGTCGATTTATCTCGACGAAGGCACGGCGGGTGAGCGCCTTGCCGCCTTCCGCGAGAGAATGCAGACCTATCGCGTATTGGTGAACACACCCGCGGCGCAGGGCGGGATAGGGGATTTGTATAATTTCCGTCTGGCGCCGTCGTTGACGCTGGGGTGCGGTTCGCGCGGAGGGAACAGCGTTTCGGAGAACGTGGGGGTAAATCAGCTCATCAATATCAAGACGGTAGCGGAAAGGAGGGAGAACATGCTTTGGTTCCGAGCCCCGGAGAAGGTATATTTCAAACGCGGCAGCCTTCGTCTCGCATTGGAGGAATTGAAGAAGGAATACGGCCGCAAACGCGCGATCGTAGTCACGGACGAATATTTGTATACGAGCGGCATGGCGAAATCGGTGACGAAGGAGCTTGATAAGCTGGATATTACGCACGTGGAATTTTTCGACGTAACGCCGGATCCGACGATCGCATGTGCGAGAGAGGGCGCGAATCTGATGCGGCGTTTCAAGCCCGACGTGATCATCGCGCTGGGCGGCGGTTCTCCGATGGACGCGGCGAAGATCATGTGGGTGCTGTACGAACATCCCGACGCGGATTTTGAAGATCTCGCCATGCGTTTCATGGATATACGGAAGAGGGTATACAGCTTCCCGAAAATGGGGGAGAAGGCGTTGTTTGTAGCCATTCCCACGACGGCGGGAACGGGCAGCGAGGTGACGCCCTTCGCGGTAATCACCGACGAACGGACGGGGATAAAATACCCCTTGGCGGATTACGAGCTCATGCCCGACATCGCGGTAGTGGACGCGGAGCTGATGATGAATATTCCCAAGGGACTTACGTCGTGTTCGGGAATCGACGCGCTGTCGCACTCGCTGGAAGCGATCGCTTCGGTCATGGCGTCAGACTTTACCAACGGAATCGCAAAGGAAGCGATTCGCCTGCTGTTCGAATACCTGCCCGACGCCTATCGATTGGGAGCGGCAGCGCCGCTGGCGCGAGAAAAGACGGCCAATGCGGCGACGATGGCGGGTATGGCCTTTGCGAACGCCTTTCTCGGCGTATGCCATTCCATGGCGCATAAATTGGGCTCCTATTGGCATCTGCCGCACGGAATGGCGAACTCTTTGCTCCTCGAAGAAGTCATTCGCTTCAATAGCGCGGAAGCGCCCCGCAAAATGGGAACCTTCCCGCAGTACGCTTACCCCGAATGTAAGGGCAGATACGCGGACATAGCCCGAAACCTCGGCTGTAAAGGCAAGTCGGACGACGAGCTCGTAGAAGGACTGATCGAAAAGATAAAGGAACTTCAACGCGCAGTCGGCCAACCTGCCACCATTCGCGAAGCAATCGGGGAGAAGGGAACGGAGGAAGAATTTCTTGCCTCTCTCGATAAAATGAGCGAGGATGCTTTCGACGACCAGTGCACGGGTGCAAATCCCCGTTATCCGCTCATTTCTGAAATCAAACAGATGTATTTGAACGCCTATTACG
>CAKXBD010000108.1 GCA_934871445.1 uncultured bacterium
CCATTATTTCCGCGGCTTCCTGCACGACTAACTGCCTTGCACCCATGGCGAACACCCTCAACAAACTTGCGAAAATCAAGAAGGGCTATATGACCACCATTCACGCTTATACGGGTGACCAAATGGTTCTCGACGGACCTCACCGCAAGGGTGATTTGCGCCGTGCTCGCGCGGCGGCGGTCAACGTCGTTCCCAATTCCACCGGTGCGGCGAAGGCAATCGGCCTCGTTATTCCCGAGCTCAACGGCGTTCTCGACGGCTGCGCTCAGCGCGTTCCCGTTCCTACCGGTTCGCTTACCCAGCTCGTTGCGGTCTGTGAAGGCGAAGTGGATGCGGCTACCGTAAACGCGGCGATGAAGGCTGCGGCTTCCGCTTCCTTCGGCTATACCGAAGAGGAAATCGTTTCCTCCGACGTCATCGGCATCACCTACGGTTCGCTTTTCGACGCTACGCAGACGAAGTGCATGCCCATGGGCGACGGCACGACGCTCGTTAAAGTCGTTTCTTGGTACGACAACGAGAACTCCTACACCAGCCAGATGGTCAGAACCATCAAATATTTCGCGGAACTTTAATCGATTATCGATTGACACAAAAAATCCTTTCCCGAAAAGGAAAGGATTTTTTGTTTTCGCTGTCTTTCGTATTTGCGCGTTCATGACCGTTTTGTCCTGCATTTCTCTTTTGTCTCAATGATTGCCGCTTTTCGTATCCCTTTTATTTTCTTGGGATTTAATAATTGGATTTACGATTCTAAAATATATTTCGGCTTCTGTTCGTTTTTCCGAAAACGATAGTCCCCTCAAAACCTTGCGGCTTTGAGGGGACTACCTATATGATAAGGGGGAAAATGATGAGCTGTTTCAAGTAAATCTCTCGGAAGGAGTACCTTCATTTGATTTACGAGTATATTCTACTATAAATCGACAAAAAAGTAAAATATTTTTATAACATTTTCCGAAAAAAATTTTTTCTTATAAAATTTAACATTTTATGAAAAATTCAAAAATTTTATTTAGAACTCAATTTTTTCTTCGATATATTTGACGGCCTCGTCGATGCTCACGCGGATTTGCTGCATGGTATCGCGGTCGCGCACGGTGACGGTATTGTTTTCCAAAGTCTCGAAGTCCACGGTGACGCAGAAGGGGGTACCGATTTCGTCCTGACGGCGGTAGCGTTTTCCGATAGAGCCCGTTATGTCATAAGTAGCGGGGAATTTTTTCAGCATTTTCGCGTATACCTCGTCCGCTTTTTCGGAAAGATTTTTTTGCAGGGGCAGGACGGCGCATTTATACGGCGCAAGGGCGGGGTGGAGGTGCAGCACGACGCGCACATCGTTTTTCGCGGGATCGACGATTTCTTCGTCGTAAGCGTCGGTCAGAAACGCCAAAACGACGCGGTCGGCGCCGAGCGACGGCTCGATGACATACGGGACGTAGGTTTCACCCGTGACGGGGTCGGTGTAATTGATGGGCTTGCCGCACTCTTTCGCGTGTTGAGAGAGGTCGTAATCCGTGCGGTCGGCGATACCCCAAAGCTCGCCCCAACCGAAAGCGAAGTTATATTCAAAGTCGGTCGTCGCCTTGGAATAGAAGCAGAGCTCTTCAGGGGAATGGTCGCGCAGGTGCAGGTTTTCCTCCTTCATGCCGAGGGAGAGCAGCCATTCGCGGCAGAAATTTTTCCAATAGGCGAACCATTCGAGATCTGTGCCGGGCTTGCAGAAAAATTCCAACTCCATCTGTTCAAATTCACGGGTGCGGAAGGTGAAGTTTCCGGGCGTAATTTCGTTGCGGAAGGATTTTCCGATCTGTCCGATTCCGAAAGGCACGCGCATGCGCGTGGAGCGCTGTACGTTCTGAAAATTGACGAAAATCCCCTGCGCCGTTTCGGGACGGAGATAGACGGTGTTCGTCGTGTCCTCGGTAACGCCCTGAAAAGTTTTGAACATAAGATTGAACTTGCGGATAGGCGTGAAATCGGAATTTCCGCAGACAGGGCAGGGAACCTTGTGTTCCGTAATGAACGCTTCCAAAGCGTCGTTGTCCATGCCTTCGACGTTTACGTCGAGCTTGTGTTTTTCGGCGTATTTTTCGACGAGGTCGTCTGCACGGTGGCGGGCCTTGCAGGATTTGCAGTCCATGAGGGGGTCGGAGAAGCCGCCGAGATGCCCCGAAGCCTTCCATGTGCGCGTATTCATCAAAATGGCGCAATCTACGCCCGTATTATGGGGATTTTCCTGTATGAATTTTTTCCACCACGCCTTTTTGACGTTATTTTTCAGTTCCACGCCCAAAGGGCCGTAGTCCCAGGTATTGGCGAGACCGCCGTAAATTTCGCTTCCGGGAAAAATGAAGCCCCTGTTTTTGCAGAGGGAAACGAGTTTTTCCATCGTCACCGTTCTCTTTTCAGCCATATTGTATCTCCTGTAATGCCGCGGCTCTCCGCGGCGACATTTTTTGTCATGACTTGTTTCCGCGAAAGCAATCGCGAAAAATTTTTCGGCCGTTTTATAGCGATTTCTATTGTATCGGATAAAACAAACCGAGGTTACAAAACCGATTGCAGCCGTATCGCCGCACCGTTTTCTTTATTATACAATGTTTCCGCTTCGGAAGTCAATCGCTTGCGGTGTTCGGCCCTGCAATTTTTTCAGATTTTCAGTTTTTTGAACAGCGCGGGCGCACCGAGCGCTGCCGCTGTTACGAGCAGGAAATATTTCAACCATTTTATAACGAGCGCCTCCGAGGGAATGAGGGCAAAAATTCCGAATACGGCGCTCACGCATGCAAACCCGACCAATGCGCGCAGCAATTTTTTCTTCCAACCCTTTTCCACCCGAAAACGGATAAACTTATGTTCGAGCGGCAGGTCGATTGCCGCCGCGCACATGCAGGCGGAGAGCTCCGCGAGGCTCTTATTGGGCGAGATAGAGAGCAAGACGAGGGAAAGAACGGCAAACAGTACGGCGGCGGGGTCGCGCAGGCGGGGAAATTTTCGGTAAATAAATTCCCACAGGCAGGAAAAGGCGATGCCGAGCGCGGCGCCCGCGAGGACGTCGGTGGGATAGTGAACGCCCAAATACATTCTGGAACACATCACCAAAAGCGTAAGGACGGGCGCGAGGAGCCATGCCCACGCCCTTTTCAGACGAAAAGCGGAAGTAAAGAATAACCCCGCGCTCATTTGGGAATGTCCGCTAGGGAAGGACATATCCGCTTCGAGGCTGACGGTAGAAAGGAGGGGCGAATCGATTTCCACGCGTGAAACGACGCCGGCGGCATAGGGTCGCGGGCGCGCGACGACGCCTTTTAAGAAGGCGTTTGCGCTCATGGAGGAGAAGGACACGAGCACGAGCCTTTCTCCGAAGTCCTTGTCTATAATCCAATAGACGAGGGAAATGAGCGCGACGAGTACGAGCGTTTCCCCGAACAGGGAAAACGCTCCGGCGAGGATATTGCCGAAGGGAGAGCGCAGGCTCTCAAAAAATTCAAGAATAGATTGTTCCATAGAAGCTCCGAAGCGTTTGATGAGAAAAGTATAGCATAAATCGGCAAAAAGCGCAAAAATTTTCAAATAAATTTATAGGAGAATTATTCCCATTTTACAAAAAATATGTTATAATGTAAAAGAGATAATATAATCCACAAAGGAGAAACCATGCTGTCGGATATCGAGATTGCGGAAAACGCGGAACTCAAAGACATACGCGAAGTTGCGGCTCAGCTTTCGCTGACCGAGGACGAATTGGAACTGTACGGAAAATATAAAGCCAAACTCTCTCTGCCCGAAGGTCTGCCGAGGAAAGCGAAGCTCATTCTCGTGACGGCAATCAACCCCACGGCGTCGGGGGAGGGAAAAACGACCGTCTCCATCGGACTTGCGGACGGTCTTAAAAAGCTGGGTAAAAAGGCATGCCTTGCGCTCAGGGAGCCTTCTTTGGGCCCCGTGTTCGGAATCAAGGGCGGAGCCGCGGGCGGCGGCTATGCGCAGGTCGTGCCCATGTCGGACATCAACCTGCATTTCACGGGGGATTTGCACGCGATCACCGCGGCGAACAATCTCCTCTGCGCGCTCATGGACAATCATATTTTCCGCGGCAACGCGCTGAATATCGACACGGAGAATATCTATTTCCACCGCTGTATGGACATGAACGACCGCGAGCTCATCAATATCCGCATCGGCGGCAAGGGCCGCGGCGTGGAGCGCGAGGATCATTTCGACATTACGGCGGCGAGCGAGGTCATGGCGGTGCTCTGCCTTGCGACCGACCTTTCCGACCTCAAAAGGCGGCTCGGGAATATCATCGTCGGTTTGAATAAGTCGGGCGACTATGTCCGCGCGAGGGACATTCCGGGCGCGGTCGGTTCCATGGCGGTGCTCTTGAAGGACGCCATGAAGCCCAATCTGGTGCAGACGCTGGAAGGGACACCCGCAATCATTCACGGAGGACCGTTTGCCAATATCGCGCACGGCTGCAACAGCATACAGGCGACGTATGCGGCGATGAGCCTTGCTGATTACGCGGTGACGGAAGCCGGCTTCGGCGCCGACCTCGGCGCGGAAAAATTCCTCGATACCAAATGCCGCGCGGCGGGGATAGAGCCCGACTGCGTAGTCGTAGTCGCGACGGTTAAAGCGCTTAAACTGCACGGCGGCGCGGCGAAGGAAACGCTTTCTAAGGAGGATTTGGAGGCGCTCGAAAAGGGAATGCCCAATCTCCTGAAACATATCGAAAATATCCGCATGGTATATAAAAAGCCCGTCGTCGTGGCGATGAACCGCTTTGCGACGGACACGAAAGCGGAGACGGACTTTGTCATCGCGGCGGTGGAAAGAAGCGGAGCAAAAGCGATATTCACCGACGTGTTCCTGAAAGGGGGCGAGGGAGGAAAGGAGCTTGCGGCAGAGGTGATACGAGCGTGCGAAGTTCCATCCAAGCTGGAATTTGCCTACGATCTGCAATCGCCCGTCGCGAAGAAGATCGAGGACGTCGCGAAGAAGATTTACGGCGCGGACGGCGCGGATTTTTCGGAGGAGGCGCTCGAAAAGATAAAGACGATAGAGGCGAAGGGCGAGGGCGGGCTTCCCGTCATCATCGCCAAGACGCAATACTCTCTCTCCGATAATCCCGACCTTATCGGCAGGCCGTCGGGGTTCAGGATTTTCGTCCGCGACATCGTATTGAAGGGCGGAGCGGGCTTTATCGTGGCGATTGCGGGAAAGATTATGCTCATGCCGGGACTCGGCGCGCATCCCGCGGCGGAGAAAATCGATTTGACGGAAGACGGAAAAATCGTCGGATTGTCTTAATATTTCGGACAGTCTCAATATGGCCGACGGCTTTAATCTGTCGGGCTGTTTTAACTCCCTGAAATTATTTGAAAGAGGAAATATTTACGATCATTAACAGGAACGGATATACATGAAAAAAGTAGAAGCGACTAATTTTATCGAGCAAATCATCAACGAGGACATAGAAGCGGGCAGGGTGAAGGAAATTCAGACCCGTTTCCCGCCCGAACCCAACGGATACCTGCATATCGGACACATTAAGAGCATGCTGGTCAATTTCGGCACGGCGGAAAAATACGGCGGGAAATGCAATTTGTTTTTCGACGATACCAACCCGTCCAAGGAAAAGACGGAATTTGTGGACGCCATTCGCCGCGATATAGAATGGGTGGGCTATCATTGGGCGAAGGAGGTATATGCCTCGGACTTTTTCGACGAAATATACGGGTATGCGGAGAAGCTGATAGAGGACGGAAAAGCGTTCGTATGCGACCTTTCCCCCGAAGAAATCAGCGCGACGCGCGGCACGCTCACGGAAGCGGGCACGGAGAGCCCTTACAGAAACCGTTCCGTCGAGGAAAACCTGCGGTTGTTCCGCGAGATGAAGGCGGGCAAATATGCGGACGGAGAGAAGTGTCTGCGCGCGAAAATCGACATGTCCTCGCCCAATATGAACCTGCGCGATCCCGTCATTTATCGGATTTTGCGCGCGACGCATCACCGCACGGGAGATAAGTGGTGCATTTATCCCATGTACGACTACGCGCACCCCATCTGCGATTATTTGCAAGGGGTTACGCACTCCCTTTGTACGCTCGAATTTGAGGACCATAGACCCCTGTACGACTGGGTGGGAATCAATTTGGGTTTTTCCCCCAAGCCGCGCCAGATCGAGTTCGCAAGGCTGGCGGTCACGAATACGGTCATGTCGAAGCGCTATCTCAAAAAGCTGGTAGAGGAGGGGCATGTCCACGGCTGGGACGATCCGAGAATGCCGACGATTGCGGGACTGAGAAACCGCGGCGTGCCGCCCGAAGCGCTCTTGGATTTCTGCGGCAAAATCGGGATCGTCAAGGCGAATTCGGAATGTCAGCTCTCGTATCTCGAAGCGTGTATCCGCGACGACCTCAACGAGAACGCGGAACGCGCCATGGCGGTTTTGGAACCCTTGAAGGTGACGATTTCCAATTACGAGGGGGCGGAGGAGCTGGAAACGCCCCTGCACCCGTTAAAGCCCGAGCTGGGGACGCGGAAGGTGACGTTCGGAAAGACCGTATATATCGACAGGGCGGATTTTTCCTCCACTCCGCCGCCCAAGTATCAAAGGCTCAAACCGAACGGATACGTCCGTCTGAAAAACGCCTATATTATTCACTGTGACGAGGTGATAGAGGACGGGAACGGGAAGGTGAAGGAGCTCGTTTGCTCCTATATTCCCGAGAGCCGTTCTTCGCACGATACGAGCGGGATAAAGGTAAAGGGAACCATTCAGTGGGTAGATGCGGCGACGGGCGTGGACGCAGAGATTCGGCAGTATTCCTATCTTTTGAAGGACGCGGAATTTGCGGGACAGGACTTTTCCGAGCGCATGAACCTCGACAGCGAGCACATTTTCCAAGGCAAAGCGGAGCCCTATCTCTTTGAAGCGAAAGACGGAAAAGCGTTCCAGCTCATGAGAATCGGGTATTATAAGAAATGCCGCGGGGAGGACGGAAAGCCGGTGTTATCGGAAATCGTCTCTCTCAAAGACAATTTCAATAAATAAATTACGAAACGTATCTGCCGACATTTTTTGTCGGAGGAGGTTGCAAAATGCAGACAATGTATTCGCTTTTGGCGATGCCCGCATGGTTTACGGAAAACGCGAAATGGTTTGCGATCGGCGCCGTAGTGCTGATCGTCATTCTCGCGCTCGTCGCGGGCTTCTCCATGGGCTGGGGACCCTTGACATGGGCGGGGGCCTGCGCGCTCTTCGTCGTGCTGGAACTTCATTTCCACGATAAAAATCCTATACTCAAAATCGGAGCAGTAGAAAAACTTGCGCCGGGCGTTCGGGATTTGGTCTCTACGCTCTCTATCGC
>CAKXBD010000109.1 GCA_934871445.1 uncultured bacterium
GGGCAGGAGTGCCTCGCGCCATGCTGCTACATCGGACTCATTGGAATGGTCGCCCGTAGAAATCAAGCCCTTATGCTCCATGACGATTTTCCATGTTTTATCCGTATTTTCCAGTTGCTCTGAAAGCCATTCTGCCTGTTTCGCGATTCCCGAACCCGATTCGTTGGTATTGAGAACGGCAAAAAACATATCTCCGTAAGTAAACGTATAATATCCGCCCGTCTGTACAGAACCCTGATAATCGATTGCAAAACGGTCGGTGAAAGAGGTCGCCCAGGAGTCGTGGTTTCCCGCCGCGGGCATAAATACCGAATTCATAAAATTTTCCTTCGGTAAATCCATCGCGTAAATCCATTGGTCCATATCGTGGTCTAACGCATCGTGACTATTATTGACAATATCTCCGCCGTTTGCCATGAATACCGCTTCGGGGCAGGTCTCGTATGCCTTTTCCACCAGACTCGCCCATTGGGAAAAGCCCGTCTCATCATAATCCTGCGGATCTGTCGTAAACAGGAATGTAAATCCGTCCGCTCCGTCGTCAATGCGCACGGAACCCGTCTCAGACCACACGGAGCCGTCCCCCACGCGATAGAGATATTCTCCTTCCTCCATGTCCGTTTTATATGCCTTATGGGTATAATACGCCCCGTCTGTAACCGAAGTAGCCGCCCGCAGTGTCTCCGCGTCGCTCCAATCCACGAGCGATTTATCCGTCCCCTTTATCACCTGTACTACGGGAGAAGCTACGGGAGAGGTTGTCGTCCAGCACCAGCCTCGAGAGTCATAATCATCGTAAAAAGTGACCGTGACCGCGAGAGGCTTTGTTCCCGTCTCCGCGAAATTGTTTCCGTTCTCGGCGTAGCTCCGAACAGCGGGCGTAACGGAAACCATCGCAGCCACGAACATTCCCGCCGCAAAAAATAACGCGCGCTTTTTAATGATTTCTAATTTTTTCATCTCCGTATCCCCTTTACCTTTCATTCGGCGTACGCAGGGAAGGGAAGCTCCCTTCCGCGATATTCCATATAGTTTTATCCCATAAAGCATACGTGGAAGCGGTTTTTAATTGCTCCTCCGAAAGAGCCTTCCCTTCCATAAATGCGGAAAAGTTCTTTCCTTCGGGGACGAGACAATCTGCCGAGCCTTGCAAGGAAAAACTATCCTTCACCCCGATCGCCGCGTTATCGCACTGCCGAAGGGTAAAAGCCGCCGTGGTTTCGCCCGAAAGCGAGCAGAGGCTGATACAGTTGCGGATTATGCCTCCGTTAAATCCAATCAAGCCCGCGGACAGTCCGAAGGAGGAGACCTTCACGCGGACAAAGCAATTTTCTATGGCGGCAAACGCGCTTCCGTCCGTAGAGTTGCATCTTCCGACCAGAGCTGCAGAATAGTGTCCTCCCGTTACCGAACCGCCG
Organism: uncultured bacterium; assembly: GCA_934871445.1. GTDB lineage: Bacteria > Bacillota > Clostridia > Christensenellales > Borkfalkiaceae > Scatosoma. The sequence continues at coordinate 1,419 of CAKXBD010000109.1, forward strand.
TCCAGAGAGAGATTTCGGATAATTCCCTCCTTTCCCGTCACGGAGGAGACGTAGGAGAACAGGGCGGTAAAAGCGTTGGAGGATTCTATTCTGAGATTGGATATCGTATAACCCATTCCATCGAAAATCCCCTTAAAGGCGTTCCCTGCGTCGGAAAAGAGCGGCGAAAATCCCGCACCTCCGTGATAGAGCGAACCGCCCTTGGAGCATGCTTCTTCTAAGTCTATATCGTTTCCGAGCATATAATTTCCCGACGTATTTCCAATATCTTGAAGCTGTTCGGGCGTACGTATCACCGTATATCCGGGCTTTTCCACCGCCGCGATCGAACAAGTCGCTTCCAACCGTTCTCCGCCCGCCGTGACGACGTAGCGAAGCGTCGTTTTACCCGCTCCGACAAAAGAAAGCTTTCCGTTGTCCACCGTAGCCACCGCCGCATCGTCCGTAGTCCATTCCCCGGGCCCGACGTCCTTATAATCAGTGAACAGTTCTGCTTCCAAAGTGAGGTCGGAGGAACCGACCAATCCCGTCACATCGTCGTAATTGAGTGCCAGACGGTTGGGGCGGGCGGCGACATTGAGTTGAAAAGAATCCTCAAAATCCGTCCCCGTGGCACGGAGCGTAATGAGCGCCTTTCCCGGAGAAAGAGCTGTCAAAAGGCCGTCTGCATCGACGGAGGCAATATTCGGGGCAGAGGAGCTCCAACGAATGGAATTGTAATTATCCGCATCCAGAGGCGTTTTGGAATATTCCAGTCTGACGCTCTCCCCTGCCGTCAGATTTTCGCAGGCGCCCGTGATTTTCAGGCTCTCGATATTTACGGGCGCCTCGCCCGTAACAATGACGGTACATACAGCCGAATCCTTACCTGAACGAGCCACAATGATGCCCGCCCCCACGGCAAGCGCCCGGATTCGTCCCGAGTCGTCGACAGAAATAATTTCGGGCGCGGTGGAAAGAAATGCGGCGTCCAATTCTCCGCCGTCCGGAGCCCGAAGAATTTCTTCCTCCCCGACGTACATCGTAATGCGTTCCTGTTCCAGAGCGAACGTTTCCGAGGCGCCCTGTCCACCCTGCCCGCAGCCCGCCGCCGCGGACAAAAAGCACACGGCGGCCGCCGTACAAGCCAAAACTTTCTTTCTCACTTTTTCCTCCTTACAGCCGTAAAATAAACTTTACGGCTTATTTGTTTGAATTTTCCACGATAAATATCCAAACTCAAAATATTCTGCGTTTTATAAAACGTTTTTTTATAGTTTTCAAAGCGTTTTTCTATTTTTTGAAATTCTGAAAACGGTATACGCCCATTCCAATCGGTTTTTATATCGGTTTTTGAGGTTATTTCTGTCTTTTCCTCAAAAATAATCCCACGCCCGCCGCCAAAAGCATTCCGAACGGTAGGGAGGAACAGCTTCCGCAGCCCCGTTCGGGAATTTTTTCCCATACGGCGTAACATACGGTGTGTCCCGTCACCCTCCGATATTCGCCTTCCCAGCCGACCAGACGATACCCTTCACGGACATACACGGGCGGGGAAGCGGCTTTGCCGTATTCCACCTCCTGCGCCGCTGAGCCTTCCGCCAATTCGGCAGTTTCGCGGGAAAGAAAACGCACGGTATATGTCTCGGCGCTCCAAACCGCAAAAAATTCCGTCTCTTGTAAAACCCTGTAACTTTCCCCTGCGGAATAAACGTTTTCCCCGTCGCTCCAGCCCGAAAAACTATGTCCCTCCAAAGCAGCTTCACATTCAGGAAGAAGCATATACCTGTCTCGTTTTATAAATGCAGTTTCCGGTACGGGCCCCCTCCCGCCATTTAAGGAAAATGAAACAGAAACACGTTTTACTCCTCCGTCAATCTGCTCAAAGGCTTCATATCCGCCAAAGATCTCATCTGACGAAACGGTAATTTCCCCGAGCTTATTCGCCCCCAATTTTTCATCGAATATCTCCTCGTTGGCAAACCTTATAGAGCGTAAATTAGAATCCGTTTTTTCTTCGGCGTCCCGAATACGCAAATAAACTGTATATTTTCCAGGCGAAATAGACGAGGGCAAACGCAAACGCCAATGATAATCAGATATTACTTTTGAACGGATCTTCCGCACGTCCCAATCTACGTCCGCTGCATATTTTTCGGAATCGGAAATGAGTAAAATTTGTAAATCCTTGTTATTTATAATATTTCCAAACCCCACATTTTCTACTTCCCCCGATACCCCTAATATCCCGCCGGGATTGTTCCGAACGGAGAGTTCAGAGTTTCGAAGGACCAGTCGATAGCCAAGATGAGTCGCTATATAATCATAATCGGTCTTTCCTCTATATCGCAAATCGGAGCCGTCGTATATACTGTTTTTCCATGCTGAAATCACTCTGTCGTTCCAGGAAATATTCAGATAGGACGTATGCGTGACGAAAGCCTCCTTTTCGAGATACTCTCTGTTATTATAATCGCCTAAAAGTCCCGTTTCGTCGTCTGTTACTACTTCCCCACCATATAAAGTATGCTCTGCCTGACCCGATAGCCATTTTGTTTCTTCTACCCGATTTTTGAAGGTGCCGAGGTCACTTGAAGAACCGAGATAACCGTCGTTATATACCCCGACCCTCCAGGCGTCCGTCCCCTCCGCGGCAATATCGTCGGCAAGATTGTCCTGCGTTAAATTTTTCCCGTATTTCCGATTCGCCCAATATATGTAATACAGAGGACGTCGCACACTGACGGTCCGGGTTACGGGAATTACTTTTAGCCACGCCTCGACGAGCCGAAAATATGTCTCCTCGCCCGAGGACGCCAAAGGGGTGGAATGTTGCTCTCCCCAAGGGCCCAGCATCCCTGTTTCTACGCCCGCAATCACATCCGTATTTTCCGCCAGGACTTCGCCGAGCTGTTCTATATGTCTTTCCACAAGAGACATTTCCGGTTCGTTTGCGAGATACTCCCCGTTTTTCATTTCTCCGTTCAGATTATAGGAAAAACGCACAATCGCAGTTCCGCCCGCCCGACGCAGTTCGTCCAAGGTCTTGGACAAGGAGATCAGCGCGTCCTCGGAAATATCTGCATCTTGCCCGCCTGCGGCGAAAGAAAAATTTTCCAGCCCGAACCGCAAATGTATAATCCCGTAATTCTTTGTAAAGGCTGCGAAGGTAGCTTCCGACCACCAAGCTTCTTGCCCGTCGACGGGAATTGTTTTAGAAAGCGCCTGATAAAATCCACGCTCTGGATTTACAAAATTCTCCGTACTCTCTACATAGTTCAGACCGCTGTCTACCATTTCAATGCTCTCTCCTTCGTCAGCAAAGGCTTTTTGACAATGTTCAAAAGGAACGGAAAAGGATACCATTACTAACACAAAAAGGCATCCTAAAAGAGCTTTCCATAATTTTTTCATCATTCCCTCCCTCACATTTGTTTACTAAAATATGTATGTTTATTTACATTTTATCACAAGAAAATAGGTTTGTCAAGACAATTTCAGAAAAAAAAACTTATGTTTTAATAATATTTTCACTATTTGTTTACTAAAAATTTGTTGACCTTTTTGTTAATATATGGTATAATAAAATAAAAAAGGACAAAAATCATGGCAACAATTAGGGACATAGCAGCGGCGACAGGGGTATCGATTGCATCGATATCGCGTATATTGAATCAAGACCCTACCTATAAAGCGACGGCAGAGACGCGCACGAAAGTAATCGAGGCAGCCAAGGCGATGAATTATCAGCCTGCGGCGAATTACCGCAAAAGAAAAAAAGCTCTAGAAAAGAGCATCGGTTGTATTCATAGGCTGACCGCAGAAAAGCAGATAGATAGTTATTACGCCTCTATCCTCAGGGGAATACAAAAATATCTTGAAAGAAACGGCTATTCCCTAGATTTTATCCAATCGCAATTTGATATTGCAGACAGGCAGAACTTAGAGGCTATTTTTCGCACGCCCTGCAAGGGATTGATTATCATGGATACGCCCTCGCAAGAGACAATGGATTATATTCGCTCTCATGTAAAGCACGTCGTGGGGATAGATACGCAGAACAGCGATATCGATAACGTCCGTTACAATCGTTTTGAAGCGGGTTGCAGAGCCATGCAATATTTAATCGATAATGGACATAAAAAAATCGCCTATATAGGTTCAAAACTCCCGAAACGCGATAGTCTCAATTTCGGAAGATTCGAAGCCTATATGCGAATGATGGACATTCATGGCTATTCTACCTACCCCGAATGGCAAATCGACTGCGAATGGGAAAGGCAAATTTGTTTTGATAAGACCCTGGAGCTTTTGAAGGCTCCTCATCGTCCCACTGCAATATTCGTCGGCAGCGATCACATGGCTATGGCTTGCATAGCCGCGCTGCACCAGATGAATATTTCCATTCCACAAGATATCTCCGTCATCGGAATCAGCGATATTGAGGCTTCAAAGTACCTCAATCCACCTTTAACAACGGTCGCTATCCCGCAATTGGAAATCGGGGAAATCGCTGCGGAGGACTTATTATCGCGCATCAACGGCACTACCACCGTTCCCAAGCAAATTTTCGTTCCTACCCGTCTTGTTATTCGAGAAAGCGTACGCAATATCAATGCCGAACATTAATTGCTCACGACAAAATATTCCACGGCGATTTTTGTAGAGTTTTTCACTCCTCCTTTACTTTTTCGTCCTTTTGAAAATTTTTAATATCTATATAAAAGCCCCCTCTTTTTGAAAAAAGAAGGGGCTTTCAAAATAACTTTTGTCCGTCAAAATTCTAATCGAATATTTTTGCACTGCACTTGATATTTTATGAATTTCTCTTGGTTTTTATATATGCTAAAATAATAGCGCCGAGAACTCCTATAACAGGCAATGATACGACGCTACCACATCCCTCGGAAAGATATTTTACCTGCAAAACATCACTCAATAGCCACCAATTTCCCGTATCTCCCCGAAGAATGATTTCGGCATAATCTCCTTTATCCTGCCAAGCAAAAATTTCTGCCTGTATCTCCGTCTTTGTTCCGTCAAAATTTTCTATGACGGCGGGTAAGGTAAATCCTTCTTTGGACAGTTCGGCTTTTTTCACAGCAGGTAAATTCTCCGCAGTCAAGCTCTCTGCTAACGCGCCGCAGGATACCGCATCATTGTTTGTAATTCCGTATACGCCGCTGCGAATCGCCATCTCCACGTCTATTTGAGTGGAATATGTCCAATAAGCCGGAAGAAATCCTCTTTCGAGAAAATCTCGCATTAAATCGGGCAAAACATTTCCGTAAGACATGTCTATTCCCACATTTCTTTCACACAAGTCGACGATTGTCTTTCCTGTATCTTTATCCGGATTATTAAGGTCTATCGCCCAAAGATAAGGAATTTTTTCTCTTATGGACGACAACTGATTTCGGTCAAAGGAAATGACGACAATTTTTTCTTCCATTCCGTATTCTTCTATCTTACTCTTGAATACCTCCGCAAAATTTTCGGCCGACGTCTTTATCTCAAAAAATAACAGTATATCTTTATCCTTGCAATACGAAAATAAATCGTCCGCCGTCGGTATCTCCGATTCCTCACCCGTCAGTTGATTCCCCAGATTTCGGATAATTTTATAGCGCTTTATCTCCTCTAACGTCATCGAACGGATATTTCCGCTCCCGTTCGTCGTGCGCGAAAGACTCGCGTCATGCATGATAACAATTTGATTATCTGCGCTCAAATGGGCATCTACTTCGAGATGCGTAGCTCCTGCTTCGCAGGAAGCGATAAATCCCTCCATAGAATTTTCGTTATAATGAAACGGGTCTCCTCGATGCGCGATATTGAGAGGTGAACGGGGAATCGTAAA
>CAKXBD010000110.1 GCA_934871445.1 uncultured bacterium
CCCGTATACGGAAGCGGAAATCTCCACCTGCGTAGAGCCCTTGGAAACGGCGCTGACGACGCCTTCTGCGGAAACCGTCGCTATCGCCGTATCCTTACTGGTAAACGTAAGTACGGCGTCCGAAACGGTTTCGTTTCCTATTTTCACGGACGCGGCGATTTCCCCGCTTCCGTTCGGGACGATCGAAAGCGATTCGGGAGAAGATACTATGACGGGAAAAGCGGAAAATACTTTTACCGTACACACGGCGGAAACGTCTCCCACTGCGGCGGTGATTTCCGCTTCGCCCCCGCCGATTGCCGTGATCTTTCCGTCCTCCACCCGCGCGACGGAAGTATCCGAGCTCGACCAAACGACCGAATCGTCGGAATCCTCTACCGTAGCGGTAATCGTCGCTTCATCGTTCATGAACATTTGCAGCGAAGTTTTATCCAGCGTAATCTTCGGACTGCCGCCACCACCGCCGCAGCCGCATAATAATGCAAGCGCACCGATGAGCGTCATCAAAACGATAAGCAAAAACCTTGATTTTTTCATCTTGCTCCTCCTTAATTTTTATTTGCAATTTTATTTGCTACAATTTTGTTTACAGCGTGTCTCCCACCTGCTGGAATTCCGCGGAACGCGTCACGCCCAAGCGGAAGCAGTCCGCTTTCAACGCCGCTTTCGCTGCGGCAAGATCGTCGAACGAATCGGGATACAACGTGACCAACAAATAACGGAAAGAAATACTTTCCTGACAAATCCGGTCGTACAATTTCGTATACAATGCGGGATCTTTCGCCTTATATTCTTCGATTGCGGCATAAGCCTCGTCTATCGCGTCCAGCCAGCCTTCAAGCATGTTTTTCGGCCAATACTGCAAATTCAACAGCTTTTTCGTATTGATAGAACCGACGCTGGTAGGGTCGTCTTCCGCAAGGTATGCAAACCAAGCTCTTTCCTCGTCGAATACCCGCTTCATTTCGGGCGCCGCGTCTTTGAAATAATTTTCAAACCATTCCTCGATTAAATGCGGTACGTCGAGCTGTACGTTCCAAAGAAGCTGAGAGGATAAATACTGTTTGAGTCTGTACCAATCCGTACCGCTTACGTTGTTCCACTGCATTTGGTCGAACAAATAAATTGCTCCGTTTTCATAGGCGTACTGGTAATTCGGCTGCATGGAACTAAAATTGTCGAACGGAAGCAGATAATCCTGGAAATTCGCGTCGTACATCCAGAAATAGAAAGTATCGCTGATCATTTTCCATTTTTGAATATTCTGTTCCGCCGCCGCGTTCTGAGGATGATAGAGGCTGAAATAGGAATTTACATTTGATGTACAAATCATCACGCCCACATTGCCCTTATAATGCAAATCGGGTTCCATGAGCTGCATGCTTCCGTCGGAATTGACGCGGACAGGGGCCTGCTGAATATGGCTGTAAGCAAAATCTACGATTCGGATTTCCCTGTCGATATTATTCTCTTTGAGATATTTATCGAGCTTTTCGGACAATACGTTGATAAAGCGTATCGCCTCCACCGCATGCGTTCCGTATTTCTCGTAATTCTCGTTATTGATCGGCGCGTCGCCCCAGCCCGTTCCGTCTTCCTGCGTAAACGTAAATTGATTTAAGTCGGGATAAGCCGCAATATCTTTAATGATTTGCTTCATGACTGCGTCCGACATTTCCTCTACGTCCACCCCTATATTCAGGTTTGTCTTTGTGGAATTATACCAATCGGGATGTTCGTCTCCGTATTCGCTGTACGGCAATACGTCGAGATAGTTATGCCATACGACTCCGCCGAGCGGTATCCATAAATCGTTTGAATTTTGGATTCTCAAACGGTTCATGAAAGTAGTGTCGTTGTTCGTCTCCCCCGAAGTCGTCAGGCGGTACTCGAAATCGGGATCGTCCGTCACGTTGAAATTATACAGAACTTTTTCCGTCACGTTCCTTTCTATCGCTATCTCGTCTATCGCAAACGCCTTGAAGCCAAATTGCATGTGCAAAAATTCATACGCCGCATACAGAGTTCCGCTTCCGCTCTTTCCCAGCATCAGCACGTTCGCGCCCTCCGTTCGGATAATATACCCGCTTTGATTGAGTTTCCCGACCTCGGAAATATAATCCTGATTGGTCAAATAGGAAGTTTTTCCCAACGACAGCACCGCATTTTTCCCCGCGCTCTTCGCTTCCGCGTCCGTCATCACGGGTAGTTCCAGCCCCGTAGCCAGATAAAAAAGATCCACCAGCTCCTGAGCGGCAAACGTCACCTGTTCGTCCGTATTTCCTTCGGGGTATACGATTACGTAATCCGTCGCTCCGTCACGTACTAAATATTTATCCGAAGCGGTCGCCTCATAAATGTGCGTCGTATCGTATTTGTCTGTCGATGTCACCATATCGGGTATATAGACCTCCTTAAACGTCTCTTTTTCCTTTCCCTTGCAGCTGCCGCACGCCGACATGAAAAGCAACGCGCAGCTCATCATCAACGAAGTGAATACCGCATACTTTTTCTTCATAACTTCCTCCTTACTCCGCCGTAACCGTAAATTCCGTCATTGAGAAATTGCCCTCGGAATCCCATGCGATATAGCGAAGTCTATATACGCCGGAATATACCGCTCGGAATGCGTCTGCCGTCTCGCTCAATATCGTTTGGGAGCCGTCCGGCAACACTAAAATCCGAAGGTGCATCGGGTCATCGTCGAGATTATCCGTAACGGTTGCAAAAGGAACCCCTACATCCGAACCCGTTTTCACTTTCTCCGCTATTTCTCCGTTTACCTGAATTTCGGGCGGCACGATATCTTCCACATTGATTGCGCGGTAATATGTCGTCGTTTTTCCCGCCTCGTCCGTCGCCGTGTACGTCAAAAGATAATTGCCGTATTTCTCCGCTTTAAAGTACAAAACCTCGTTCGTGCTCACGTTTTCCAGTTTCACCCCGTCTACGGACGTCACAATTTCGCCGTTATGATCCGTCAGCGTCACCGTTACGTCGGGCGAAGGATCGATGACGTCTCCCGCCAGCGCCTTCAAGACCGGTATCGTATCGTTCAGAGAGTATTTCTTCGCGTATTCCCCGAATATATAGACCATCGGTTTAACGGAATCTCCGCTGTAATTGCTCATCAGCTGCGAATTGATTTTCGATACGCTGATGCTCGCCGCGCCGCCGACATTCTCGAACACGAAACGAACATATACTTTCTTGCTGGGGAACCCCTCGAACGTTTCCCCCGAAACCGTTTCCGTTATCTTTGCCGCCGCATTTACGATATTGATGTTCCTGTCGTTCTCCGAATACGTCAGTGCAATTTCCTCGTCGTTATAAAAATTCGGATCAATCAACAGCTTATCGTCACCGTTATAAATCATATAGCTGTCCGAACTTGCGTTTGCGCCCTTTATAAATTGCAGGCGGATACTGATATTCTCGTTCTCCGCATCCGTCAGATATATACTGAACGAGGAAAAATTATTTTCCGCAGAATTGACTTTTACGCCCAAATTCAATCCGTCCGTTATGACCGCGTTGACAAACTCCGCCGTCTGTTCCTTCGTCCCCGATGCAGCGGAAAGAAGTATGTCGTTCTGTCTTGCCTCCGCCGTCACCGTATCCGAATAGAAATATTTCGACAGATCGTAACCCGTTCCGTTCTTTACCGTCAGTACCGGCAGAATATAACTCTTTTCCGTCGTTCCGTTTTTATCGGTCACGATATACTTGATTTCCGCTTTTCCGTTTTGATCTGCCTTGAACGTATGTCTGCCCGTCGTGCACTCCGTCGTTCCGTTGCCGTCCGTAATCCGAACGGTGACGTTCGTTTTCTGCGTTCCCGCTCCGTAACTTAATCCCGTCGGAACAGGGACCTTATATTCAAAGCCTTCCAACAAATATTTCGGCAGACGGGCGTCGTCTAAGATTTCTGGCTTTTTGTCGTCCTTTACCGTTACCTTATATTCCTCCTCCGCGGTATTCCCCAAAAAGTCCGCTGCCGTATACGTAATCGTATATTCGCCCGCATAGTCCGCAGTGAATTTCCCGTCGGTAATCTCCGCTTCGTGCTCTCCATTTTTAGCGACAACCGTTATCTTTAATTCTCCTGAACCGCCGCTTGCGGAAACGTCGGCAATTTGTACGATGTCTCCCACAGAAACTTCCGTCACCCGTTCCGAGGAAATCTTCAAAACGGGCTTTTTCGGCAATACCGAAAGAATTTCGACTGTCTTTTTGCTCTCGTTATCGTAATAATCCGTCGCCGTATATTCTATCGTATACTGCCCCGTGCGATCCGGCACGAACTTTCCGTTCTTTATGGTGACTTCTTTTCGAGAGGAGGAATTATAATCGTAAAACACCTTTACCGAAGTCGATTTGACCTCCGTAAAATAGTCGTATGCCGTAAAATCGAAAACGGGATATTCCTCGCCTTTGAATGCCTCCGGTAAATTATTTTCCTCACATTCCCCGAAATCCACCGTTATTTCCGGGCCCTCTTTATCCTCCGTTCCTTTGAGCTCTGCCCCGCCGAGTTCCGTAAATATCATTCTGTACGGAATTTCGTTTGTGCGGTATTCCCGCGCGGTTACGGAAAGTCTCACTTCTCCCGTCGTGAAGCCCTTCCACTTCGTATTCATATAATCCGCGTCCAAATCCACGACCACGTTGCTTCTGCCCTCGCTGCTCGTCGAAGTGACGGCTTTTTCGTTCAAATCGAAACCGAGTTCCAAATACTCTTTCCCGACGTTCTCCTGTTTGTTTTTATAGCCGTAGGGAGAAACGGGCGCGAGGAACCCAAAAAGATTTGCCTGATGCACCGTATACAGAGTTCCGTCCGTATTCCTCCATTCGATACCCGTCGGCACCTGACCGTTGGCTCCGCCAAGCAGATACGTGGTATTAAATTTCGTTACGTTGGTCTCCTTCTCCGGCTCCGCCACCTGCATAGCGGAAGCATAAACGTCCACATAATTATCCGGATCGTATATATCCGTAAAACGGAATTTTAACGTCCTCGCATTATAATAGCCCAGGGTTTCGGGGATTACGTACATCTTGAAAATACTTTCCCCCGCCGCAAAATCATTCAGGTCTATCACCTGATTGAAATTCATCGTTTCATTCGCGTACAATTCCACGTTCAACCCGGTAAGTCCCGTATCGTAAACCGATTCGTCCTTTCCGTATACGCTGCTCGATTTTATCAGGCCTTCTCCGTCGAACTCAATCAAATCTTTATCGACCGTGAAGGTATATTCTTCCGCTTGCCCCGTCTGTGTACAGGTATATTCCAATATGTACCTGCCTTCCGTTTTGAGCGTTACCGAATCCGCCGCGGTAACTGTTCCGTCGGGATAGTAAAGCGTAGTGACCGCTTCATAGTTTTTTCCGTCCACGGTGAACGTACCTTTGGGAAGATTCAGACGTTCTCCCACATCGTAGCTTTCTTCCAGCTCCCCGTCCAAAGAGAACGTTCCCTCTCCTTCCGCGCCCGCATTGGTCTGAATTACCGAAGCCAGCGAAAAACACAACGCCGAAGACAAGCCGAGCGCCAATAATATATTCGCTCTTTTCTTCATACGACTCTTCAAAAAATTTTCCTCCTTTATTTTATTCCTTCAAGCCGCCCATCGAAATGTTGCCCATCAATTTATTCCTGAAACACAGGAAAATGATGAACATCGGCAAACTGACGATCAAAGCCCCTGCAAGCTTCATCGGAATATTCGATACGTCCGCCTTATAAGAGTTGGAATAGTTGATTAATCCCACCGCCAAAACGGGATGGCTCGGCAAAAACAGCGTCGGGCCTTCGTATTCGTTCCATTTCCTTACAAATACCAAAAGCGCTATCGTCAGGAACATTTTACTTGCCATAGGCAAGGCGATGCGAAAATATACCGAATAGTTGTTTGCTCCGTCCACCTTCGCTGCATCCATATAGTCCTGCGGCATCGTGGAGAAGGTAGCAAAAAATACAAGATAGTACATACTGACTATATTTGCCGTCATCAAAACATATAATCCGAGATTGTCATAATACCCGAACCACCTTGCAAACAACAGCTGAGAAGGTCCGTTACCTATAATCGGCAGTACCATGGCCGTCATGATTGCGACATAGATTACCTTGCTGGATTTATATTTATAACGCGCAGTGGCATAGCCTGCGGTACATTGTAAAAAAGTTCCCCACAATGCGCCCAGCAGAGCATAGATGACCGAGTTCAAGAACATTCTCCAAAATCCCAGCGTAATGTTTCCCGTCGAGCTTTGCACCTGTACGTTTCCGATTTCATAAAATGCCGTAGCATAGTTTTCCCACAGCCATTTTTTCGGGAAACCCCAAGGGTCGATTTCAAAAGACAAGGGACTTTTTACGGAGTTATATATCGCCCAGAAAAACATTCCGAAAAACGAGAAAGTATACAAAATCAAAAAGACAATGAGGCAAATCTTAAATACGGAAAATCTCTGTCCGTCTTTTATTCTGTTTTCCTTCTTGACTATCTGTTTTCGGCTCAATTCCGTTTCCTTTCGGAACAGTCTCTTTATCCGTTCCGTAACACCTGATAATTTCATCGTCCGTCCTCCTTTCTCATTCCGTCGAAGGCCCGAATTTTGTCATGAGCCAACGCACTAAAAAGGTCAAGGGTATGACGATGGCGGTGAAAAACAAGCCCATAGCCGATAATTGCGTGTAATTATCATAGCCTGCATTCAACACGGAAACGAACAGATAATAGCCGACGTTCATCAAAGAGCTGTCCGCCTCCAAGCCATAGAACAGATACAGGCTCATGTTATTCGAGAAAAATCCCGCTACGCCGACCGTCACGAAAGTGACGAATGTCGGATATATGGAAGGCAAGGTAATACAGAAAAATTCGCGCATGAAGCCCACGCCCTCCAATTTTGCGGATTCAATTACCGATTCGTTGATTTGTTCCATCGAGCCCAAATATAACAGCATGTTTCCGCCCAATCCGAACCAGATATTATAGATCAGAATCGTCAGAAATGCCGAATCGGGATTGGTCAAAAGCCCGACCATGTATTTTCCCGTAATCACTTCCGCAAGGGCGGGAAAGCCTACATCGGCAATCTGCTTGAAAATGGCAATCATGACCGTACCGGAAATTACGCACGGAGCAAAAAGCATAACCTTGAAAAAGCCCGAACCGGCGCACTTTTTGTATATGTAATACGCGACTATCAGTCCGAGGA
>CAKXBD010000111.1 GCA_934871445.1 uncultured bacterium
GACAGGAATTATTGGCTGTCTGCGGGAATTTTAGGGGGGACGATACTTTTAGGCATCATCGGGGGATTAATCTATAAATTTATCTTGAATAAGCGTAAAAAGGTGCAGGAAACGGAAGAATAAGAGAAAAGCGCGGCTATAAAAACCGCGCTTTTTTTGTCGAAGAAAGCGGGAATCTCCGAAAAACCGATGGTAAATAAGCGAAAAATTGCGAAAAAGTAAAAAATTTTTTATGTTTTTGACAATACTTCCTATTCTTCGACGTTTTTCGACAAACAAAGACAATTTTCTTTATTGATATTTTGCGTACATCGTGTTATAATTAAATCACAAATTTACTTGGGAGGATGAATCTTATGTTATTAAACTATTGCGGCAAGGAAGAAAACAAGGTATCTCTGGAACAGATGCGTGAAGAGGTTTTGGCTATGCTGAAAGTGTGCTTTGAAGGTGAGGCGGCGGAAGAGGGTGAAAGAATTCGCTTGATTCTGCCTGACGGAAAAGCCTTTTCCGTATATGTCAGCGAAAATTGAACGTTTTTTGTTCGGACGGGAAATTTTGTCGGAACTTATCGCAGCAAAGACAAAACGCGCTATTGACAAATAGCGCGTTTTGTTGTATAATTTTAAGGAAAGCGCGTTGCGCAATACTTTCGAAAAAGGACGGAAACACAATGTATCCCGATACTCTCTTTTTGGGCCTGACGCTCTACGACATTTTCATTCTCGTCGGCGTCGTAGCCGCCTTTCTGCTTGCCGACCGAATGACGGTCAAGAGCGGTTTCTCTGTCACTTTGCAAAAGATCGTCATTGTCTGCGCGTTGTCCTGTGTCATTGTCGGCTATGGTTCCGCGGTGCTCTTTCAGGCCTTTTATAACATAAAAGAAGAGGGGAAATTTGTTATCGATTCCGGTACGGGGGCGACGTTTTACGGCGGCCTGATCGGCGGCGCCGCGGTATTTCTTTTAATCTATTTTCTCGCCGGCAGGCGCTTTTGCAAGGATAACGAAGCGGTAAAACGCTTTCCCGATATGCTCGATATAGGTGCCTGCTGCGTGTCCTTGGCGCACGCCTTCGGTCGTATCGGCTGTCTGATGGCGGGCTGTTGCCACGGCGCCGAGACGGACGCATGGTACGGGATTCCCATGAAAATCGGCGGAGTTTATAAAAAAATGGTCCCCGTTCAGTTGTTTGAGAGTATCTTCCTCTTTATTCTTGCGGCCGTTCTCATCGTCCTTTTCTTTAAGAACAAGGGAAAGCATAAATTCCCCTTAATGCCCGTATATTGCATCGGGTACGGAATTTGGCGCTTCTTTATTGAATTTGCCCGCACGGACGACAGAGGAAATACGTTTATTCCCTTTTTGACGCCTTCCCAACTCATAGCCCTGCTTTTGATTGCCGTCGGCGTCATCTATTTCCTGCTTTGGTTTTTTAAGCTGAGAAAAAAGGAAGAAAACGAGACGAAATAAAAAAGAATAAAAAATAGGGAAAAAGTTGGCAGCTTGCTGTTGACTTTTTCTCTATTTCATGTTATAATCGACTCGGAAAAAAAGGAAATGAGATATTTTTTCCTTTATACTTTAACGTTCAAGTAACTGTTTTCAAAAAGGCGATAGAAAGGGAGGACCAAAAGCATGGAGCAACAGGAAGCGCAGAAGCTGTTTTCGGAGCTTTTCAAAGCGGAAGCGACGGATTTATTTACGGCGGCTGGAAGGATCAACGTCATCGGCGAGCACGTGGACTACTGCGGAGGGAAGGTATTTCCCGCCGCGCTCAATCTGAGGTGTAACGTTTACGGACGAAGGAACGGGGAGAACGTCATCCGCGTGGCGGCGAGCGATTTCAAAGAAGTCATTACGTTGGACATTGATAAGCTGGACTCATATAAAAGTTTGAAATGGGGCAACTATCAAGCGGGGGTGGCCTATTATTTGCAGGAGAGCGGAACGCCGATCGTCGGTTGTGATCTTCTTTACGACTGCACGGTGCCATTCGGGAGCGGTCTGTCCTCGTCTGCGTCCATAGAGGTTTCCACGGCGGTTGCGCTTTCGGAGTACGCGGGGGTGGAATACGACAAAGTAAAGCTGGCGCTTCTTTCGCAGAAAGCTGAGAACAAATATGCGGGAGTAAACTGCGGAATCATGGATCAATTTGCTTCGGCTATGGGCAAAAAGGACCATGCGATTTTGCTCGATTGCAGCACGCTGGAATATGAATACGTACCCTTACAGCTCGGAGATTATTGTATCGTCGTGGCAAACTGTAATAAGCCTCATAATCTCGTAGAGAGCAAATATAATGTGCGTCGCCACGAGGTAGAGACGGCGTTGAAGGCAATCAATGGAATTAAGCCCGTTTCCTGCCTTGCGGCGCTTTCTCCGAAGGAATTTAACGAAGTGAAATACGTCCTTTCGGGAGTGGTGTCCAAACGTGCGGAACACGTCGTCATGGAGTGTCAGCGGGTTCAGGACGCCGTAAAGGCGCTGAAAGCGGGCGATTTGGTAGAACTCGGCAGACTGCTGAACGAGAGCCATTACAGTCTGCGCGATTTGTACGAGGTGACGGGCAAGGAGCTGGATACTCTGAGCGCGTTGGCGCGAAAGGAAACGGGGTGTCTGGGTTCGCGCATGATCGGCGCGGGATTCGGCGGCTGTACGATTTCTATCGTCAAAAAGAACGCGGTGGAGGGATTTGTCCGTCGGGTAGGAAAGGCCTATTTTGACGCGATAGGCTATCGGGCCAGCTTTTATGAAACTTCTATTGAAGACGGAATTACGGTGCAGAAATTATAATGGCGGGGCAGAGTATGATAAACGAATATATTTCCGATTTATTGACGTATGCGAAAATTCATCTCGGCATGAAGGAAGAGGACGGAGTATATCTTTCCAATCGGATTTTGGAAAAGCTGGGCGTGTCCGAGTTTGAACCCTGCGAGGCGGACGAAAAGAGGATTGCGGCGCTCAAATGTCCCGACGAGGTAGTTGCGCCGCTTCTCGCGTACGCGAAGGAACAGGGACTCGTAGAGGAGGGCGAAGAGGAATTTTTCACCTCCGACCTTTTGGATATCCTTTCTCCGCGCCCGTCGGAAGTGACGGAAAAATTTGCGGCGGAATATCGCCGAAACCCCGAAAAGGCATTTGACGGGCTGTATGATTTGGGCGTCAAAAACGATTATGTGAAGCTGTCCGCCATCGAAAAAAATAAATGCTGGATTGCCGAAACGACGAAAAATAAAATCGAAATCACGATCAATTTAAGCAAGCCCGAAAAGAACAATAAACAGACGGCTAAGCTCAGAAACGTCTCGGCGGGTTATCCCAAGTGCATGCTTTGCCGCGAAAACGTCGGGTATGTCGGGCAGGGGCGCACTCGCCGCAATATGCGCACGGTACCCCTGACGCTGGCGGGGGAGGAATGGTTTTGGCAGTATTCTCCCTATGCGTATTTTTATCAGCACGGCATCGCCATCAACGCGAAACATACCCCCATGGTGCTGGACGGAAAGACGTTTTTGAAACTTCTCGATTTCGTGGACTATGCGCCGCAGTACTTTATCGGCTCCAACGCGCCCCTTCCCATCGTCGGCGGCAGTATTTTGGCACATGAACATTTTCAGGGCGGAAAGCACTCTTTCCCGATGTTCAAGGCTCCGACGGCGCTCGAACTCGTCTCTCCCGACGCGGGCGTGAAGGCGAGTCTTCCCGATTGGTACAACAGCGTCGTTTTGCTGCAAGGAAAGGATAAAGGGGCAATCGTCGCCCTCGCGGAAAAGGTACTCGGGAAATGGCTGGACTATTCGGACGAGAGCGTAGGTATTATCGCGAGGACGGACGCGCCGCATAACACGCTGGCGCCCATAGCGAGAAAGGAAGGCGGGGAATATTTCCTCTATCTTCTGCTTCGCAATAACCGCTGCGACGAAGAAAATCCCGACGGAATTTTCCATGCGCATAAGGAATACCATAATATCAAGAGCGAATCCATCGGACTCATCGAGGCCATGGGGCGGTTTATTCTTCCGGGACGTCTGGATTATCAACTGAAAGAGGCGGAAAAATTCCTGACGGGAGAAAACAAGGAAATCGCGGAAAATATGGTGATTCATAAGAATATGATTTCCTCGCTGCTCCAAGAATACGGAGACAAACTTTCCGAGGAACAGGCGCACGAAGCGGTATTCGGACGGGTAGAAAAGGTCTGCGAAGCCATTCTCGACAACACCGCGGTATTCAAGCGCGATGAGCGCGGCAGGGCGGCGTTCCTGCGCTTTTTGGCGAAGTGCGGTTTCTCGGCAAAATAAATGCGGCCGAATCGTTTGAAGGAACGGTGCTGACGTTTGATTTATTTTCGTACTAAGCCCTGTCGGACACAGGGAAGATAGAGCGGCTCCGCGGGTTCGGGGCCGCTTTGACGTAACGAGAGACGATAAACGGGGCTGAAAAAATGGCAAAACGAATTACGATAAAGGATATTGCACGGGCGGCGGGGGTGAGCCCGCAGGCAGTTTCACACGCTTTAAGCGGTGCGGACGACGTTTCGGAAGCGACCCGAAGGAGAGTGAAGGAGATTGCGGAGAAGCTCAATTACGTGAAAAATTCGACCGCGAGTTCTCTGCGCTCGGGCGGAACGAAAATGATAGCGGTTGTTTACGATAACCCGCTGAATGTCTACTTTTCTTTCATGACGGCATATTTGCACGAATGTCTGAAAGCGGAAGGGTATTCCATAATCATGATGGTGGAGCCCGTCCGACGCTTTTCTTCCGAATTATATTTGTCCGTCATCTCCCGCAACGTAGACGGCGTTCTGAGCTTTATCGAGCCTTCCGAAGATTTGGGAGATACGATAGAAGCGTACGGAGTACCCGTTGTTTTGGTGGGGAGGCGTTCGGTAGTGAAAAATGTGGACTGTATTTATACGGACGACGAGAGCGGGGGCAGGGCTGCGGCGAGATATTTGGCCGACGGCGGAGCGAAAAAGATAGCCTGCCTGTTTGAAGACCTCGATTTTACTTGCGCTCGGGACAGATACGAGGGGGTTAAGTCGGAACTTCTTCCCCGCGGACTTTTTTCCGAAAAGAGAGTTCTGTTTCTCGGCGGGCGGACGGCAAAGGAATGTTGGGAAAGCCTTATGCGGAGCGGGGAGGTTTTTGACGGAGTATTTTGTTTCAGCGATTTTTTAGCCTTGGAGACGGTGTGTTATTTCAAGGAGCGGGAAATATCCGTTCCCGTCGTGGGGTATGACGACGTGCGGGAGCGAATCGCCATTCCTTATTCCTTTCCGTCGATAGGGTCGGACAAGAGGAGCATCGCCGAAACTTCGGCGGTATTTTTGCTGGATCGGATACGCGGTTTCGGCGGAAAAAAGCGGGAACGGAAGTTCGACGTGTATCTCGTGGAGAGACGTGCGGGAAAAGACGGATAAAAAGGTGTTTTTTGCGGATTTTTTCGGTTGTTCGCTTGACATTTCCGTGCGTCGGTGGTAAGATAAAAGCGCGGAGATCCCGAGGGGATTTCCGCGCGGTTTTTTGTTCGGACAAAAGACGAGGGGCAAAAATTGGGGAGAAAGGAGTTTGTTATGCAGGCAGAAGCGGCAAAGCGCGCTTTGACGGAAGGGCCTATCAGGCGAAGTCTGATTTTTTTTGCGTTACCCATATTTTTGAGTAATCTTTTTCAACAGCTCTATAATTCCGCCGATTCTATCATCGTCGGCGCTTTTCTCGGAAAAGAGGCTTTGGCGGCGGTTTCGTCGTCGGGCAATCTCATCTTTTTGCTGGTGGGATTTTTTAACGGCACGGCGGTGGGCGCCGGCGTCGTCATCGCAAAATATTTCGGTGCGAAGCAGTACGACGACATGCGCAAAGCCATACATACCGATTTGGCCTTCGGAATCGCGGCGGGAATTATTCTCACCGTGCTCGGAGTCGCGATGACGCCCGTCATTTTAAGGTGGATGGGTACGCCCGAAAACGTATTGCCGAATTCGATAGAATATTTCCGCGTTTATTTTTACGGCGCTTCCGCGGTCGTTTTGTATAACATCTCCGTCGGTATTCTGCAAGCGGTGGGCGACAGCAGGCATCCGTTGTATTATCTGATTTTTTCCGCAATCCTCAATGTCGTTCTCGACCTCTTGTTTATCGGCGTATTCAAGATGGGCGTAGGTTCTGCGGCGGCGGCCACGGCGATTTCTCAGGCCGTAAGCGCGATTTTGTGCATCGCGCAGCTTCTTCGGACGAAGGAAGTGTATAAAGTTTCCGTCCGGCAAATCCGTTTTCATAAGGGAATGCTCGGCAGAATTTTGCGCTTCGGGCTTCCCTCGGGCGTACAGAATTCCGTCATAGCGATTGCAAACGTCGTCGTGCAGTCAAACATCAACGCTTTCGGAGATAACGCCATGGCCGCCTGCGGAAGCTATTCCCGAATAGAAGGCTTTGCCTTCCTGCCGATTACCTGCTTTTCCATGGCGCTCACGACTTTTATCGGACAAAATCTGGGCGCGAAAAAATTCGGCCGCGCCAAAGCGGGCGCGAGGTTCGGAATTTTTTGCTCCGTAATCATGGCGGAAATTATCGGTGTCCTCATTTGGATTTTGGCCCCGTATTGCATTGATTTGTTCATCGACGGAGACGGGGCGGAAGAAGTCATCGCCTTGGGAACGCGCCAATGCCGAACGGAAGCGCTGTTTTATTGTCTGCTCGCATTTTCTCACTGTATCGCGGGGATTTGCCGAGGCGCGGGCAAGGCGAATATTCCCATGTTCATCATGCTGGCCTGCTGGTGCCTCGTCCGTATCGTCTATATTTCCGTAGCGGTTCACTTTATTCCGAGCATCGGGGTAATCT
>CAKXBD010000112.1 GCA_934871445.1 uncultured bacterium
GAACCACGCGGCGCGGAGATCCTTCCCCTTCACCTGTTCGAGAAGGTCTGCCCTCTTTGCGGCGACTTCTTCCTTTTTCAGACCCTTATCGTTTTTATACGTGGAAAGGAGCTGCGTCTGCGTCTCAGAGAAAGGCAACAGAATATTATAGACAAACCCGAAGCCTTCCTTCGGAGAATATACGACGAACGAATCGTCGGAGACGCTCCCTATTGCCGTTTCAAAAGCGCTCTGGTCGGAAGTATAGCTGTTTTTCTGCGTTTCGACGAGGTCATTATACTGACCCTCCACATATTCTTGCGTAAGCTTTGCATTGGCTGTTTCGCTCAAATCGTCGTTATATTTATTGATGAGCGCCTGCTCGAGCTGGCTGGCAAGCTCGACAAAATAATAGTCGAGTTTCGTAAAGTCCGTGGTATCTTCCTTATCGCCGAGCAGACCGTTACCCGACAGATTGGCGAGGAAATTATTATACGCCATACGGCGGGAGCGCTCCGTCGAACCGTCGAGCCGCTCGTAGGAACCGCAGCTGTCCGCCGCGTTGCGGCCGGTATAAATCTCGTAATCGACGTCGTAGTAGTCTTCCGTTTCCGTACCCACGCCCGTCGGAGTCGTGCGAGATTCGGCGGAAGCATCGTCGTCATCGTCATCCTCTTCCGTGATATAGTTCTGTTCGCTCGAATCGAGCGTATTGTTGATCATCTTTTTCAGACTATAAACGGCCCGATCATAATCGGCGGTGTCCTCGGCGGCAGTTTTCCCGCCGTTCGTGAGGAAATATTTCATGGTCAGGATTTCGGGATGATCGGCATACAGCTTCTTTTCCGTTTCATCGGTAATCTTGGCCTGTTCGCTTTCGATATAGGCATTATAGCCTTCTACCGTGTAAACGTCGCTCTCCGTGCTGAAATAATACGCCATCGCATACTGCACCATGATTTTACGGCTGACGAGCGTGTCCATCAAAGTATTGAATGTCTGCTCGTACGTATAGCCGTAGCTGTTGATATACGTGTATCCGACATTGAGGAAATAGGCCACAAGGTCGCGTTTCAGAATATTTTTATTCATGCTTTCGATGACGTCCGCG
The DNA here is from genome assembly GCA_934871445.1 of uncultured bacterium. GTDB lineage: Bacteria > Bacillota > Clostridia > Christensenellales > Borkfalkiaceae > Scatosoma. The sequence continues at coordinate 1,091 of CAKXBD010000112.1, forward strand.
TAGGCCGCATACTCGCCGTCGCCTTTGAAGTCGTCATGCTCCGCGATATTTACGGTTGCGATGACCTGCGCCATATCCTTTTCGCTGTTGGTCGTAATCAGACCCTCTCCGCACGCCGCCGCGCTGAGCGTGAATGCGATGCTCAGGCACAATACCGCTATCTTCTTGAATGTGTTTCTCTTCTTCATAAACCGCTCCGATTTTTTATCGTACTTTATCTTTGTTTCCGAAAAAACATAATTTTTCCCCGACGGGACTTGTATCAACAACTTATATTATAACCGATTTCCCGCAAATGTGCAATCATTTTGCGTTATAAAGTTGTGAAAGTTAGGGCAAATTTCAAAAATTTTGTCATTTCCGCCATCAAATCCGTCGCTTCCCTGCGCCCGAAAAATTCCACGACGGGCGCTTCCGACATATTCAGGCGCACTCTTTCCCGATATTTGTCCATCGCCGCCTGTATCCGCTTATCGCCCAAGGCTTCCAAGGAGGGAAATTCTAACGCCCCCACGCCCTTGACGACTGAAATTTTCCGAACGTTGAATTTTGCCGCATAGCTCTTCAAAACCGCGATGACGAGCAGATTGATGACCGCCTGCGGCAAGGGCCCGTACATCTCTTCCAAAGAGCTATATACCCGCTTATAATCCGCGACCGAAGAAATTTCCGCAATCTGCTTATACGTATCCAAACGCCCCGCCGAAGATTCGATATATTTTTCCGAAATATACGCATTGGCGCGGATATCCAGCTCCGCAACCGTCTGCGTCTCGCCCGTCAGTTCTTCCTTCAAAAGTTTCGCGTACAGTTCATACCCCACTTTGTCCATGTGCCCGTGCTGTTCGGCGCCCAGCACGTTGCCCGCGCCGCGGATCTCCAAATCCCGCATCGCCAGCTTATATCCGGAGCCCAGTTCCGTGAACTCCATGATCGCCTTCAACCGTTCGGAGGCATTCTGCGTCATCACCCGTTCCGGCTTGAAGGTGAAATAGGCGTGCGCCAATCTGGTTCCCCGCCCCACGCGGCCTTTGAGCTGATAGAGCTGGGAAATCCCGAGCTTATCGCTGTCGATGACGATGAGCGTGTTCGCGTTCGGCAAGTCTATCCCGTTTTCGATGATCGTAGTCGTAATCAAAATATCCGATTTTCCGCTGTAAAAGTCATACACGCTGTTTTCCAGCACCGTCTTATCCATGCGGCCGTGCGCCACGGAAAGTTCCGCTTCGGGCAAAATTCGCTTGATTTTCGCCGCAAACGTAAAAATGCTCTCCACCTTGTTATACAGGATAAAGACCTGTCCGCCGCGGGACAGCTCGCGAATACAGGCGTCGCGGATCAAAGTCTCCGTTTCCTCGACGACGTAGGTCTGCACGGGAAGCCGTTCGCCCGGCGGGGTCTGAATGGTGGAAATATCCCTTATTCCCGACAGGGACATGTGCAGCGTCCGAGGAATGGGCGTCGCCGTCATGGTCAGGCAGTCGATGTCTTTTCTGAGGTTTTTTATCTTTTCCTTATGTTCCACGCCGAAGCGCTGCTCCTCGTCGAGCACGAGAAGTCCGAGATCCTTGAATTTGACGTCGTTCGATAAAAGACGATGGGTACCGATAACGAAATCGATGCTGCCGTCTTTGAGTCCCGAAAGAATTTTCGCCTGATCCTTCGGAGAATTAAAACGATTTAACGCGGCAATCCTGACTCCGAAATCTCCAAAGCGTTCGCAGGCGGTATTGAAATGCTGATTGCATAAAATCGTGCTCGGACACATGAGCGCCGCCTGTTTGCCCGCGAGCACGCAAAGGTACACGGCGCGGAAAGCCACCTCCGTTTTGCCGAATCCCACGTCCCCGCAAAGGAGGCGGTCCATCACTTTGTCCGAACACATGTCCGCCTTGATCTCCTCCACGCTGGAAGCCTGATCCGGCGTCAGTTCATAGGAAAACGCGTCTTCAAACTCCCGCATGAAGGCTTCGTTTTCGGGGAAACGGAACCCGCGGGATTCCGCGCGTTCGGCATACAGCTTTTTGAGGTCGAACGCCAGCTTTTTGAGCGAAGCGCGGACGCGGGCTTTTACCCGTTCGAAATCCGCCCCGCCGATCTTGCTTAAAGAAGGGTTCGCGTCCCCCACGTATTTGGACAATATGTCCATGTGCTCCGCGGGGACGTACAGCACGTCTCCGTCTTTATATTCGAGCGCGATATACTCCTTCGTGCCGTCCGTGGTTTCGATTTTCTTCGTGCCGATGACCCGCCCGATGCCGTGCGTCTCATGCACCGCGTAATCGCCCACTTCGGGAGCGGAAAACATATCCCCGCGCTTGCGGCGTACCCGCCGCGTATCGGGAGCCTTCGTATACAAATCGCCCGAACCGATCAACGCGAGCTTACACTCGTGAAGGACGAACCCCTTTTCCACCTTTTCGGGCAGAACGCAAACGCCTTTCAACAGAGAAAGGTCGTCGGGAAGTTTCGTCGTGGAAATATATTCGTCCGAGAGCATTTCCGACATCTTTGCCGCACGGGAGGAATCTCCGCAGCATAAAACGACCCGATAGCCCCCCCGAAGCCAATTTTTGATATCCGTCAGCAGTGCGGGAAAACCGTTTAAGTATCTCGCCACGGGCGTCGCCGTCAGATTGAAAATTTTCAGCGGTTCAAAAAAGAAGGATTTTCCCGTAAAGGTCTGCAACGCGAGCCGGCGGAAACGGGAAAGGGAGGAAAGAAACGAATCTTTTTCCGCATATTGAAAAAGAGTAAAACCGAATGCCTCTCCGCCCGCTTTAAGGCGCTGAAAACGTTCCTCGTGCTCCTTATAGAGCGCGTTGAATTTATCCCATAAAGTTTTGCACTCGTCGAAAATCAAAACGGCGTTTTCGGGAAGAACGGAGAAAAAATCCGTCGCGTTTTCCGTGAGAGGCAGAATAAAAGAGGATTTCTCTCCGGCCGGATCGGAAAGAATTTCATCCGCGATCTCTTTTGCGCGGGAATAGGCGTCGGAGGTCTTAAAGGTTTTGAGTTCCTTTTCCAGCGTTTTCCGAATCCGATCTCTGTCCCCGTCGGAAATGAAAACGTCCGTCGCCGCAAGAACAGAGATTTTCCGCGTGCCGGCCAAACGCTCGCCCGTGACGATGTCATACGGCTTTATCTTTTCCACGGTATCTCCGAAAAAGTCCACACGGACGGGATTTTCCGCGTTGACGGGATAGATGTCGAGGATATCGCCCCGAAGCGCGAAAGCGCCCTTTGTCTCCACCTCAAAACCGCGCACGTAACCCATTTGCGTCAGGCGGAACGGAAGGGAAGAAAAATCGACGTCCTCACCCTCCTTCAACACAATTTTCGGCAGTGTTTTCGGGAAGAGCTGAATGAGCGCGTCGAGCTCCGCAGCTACCACGGGACAGCCCTCCTGCAAGGCTTCGATGCCTTGCAGACGCTTAAAAAGAGAATCTTTGGAAAGCGCCTTCCGATACAATAAAACCTCGTCTTTCGCCGCCAAGACTTCCGTCCTTTTGCCCGAAAGCGCCGCAATATTGTCCGCCGCTTTCTGCGCCGCCGTTCCGTCCGCCGCGATATATACCACGGGATAGGAAACAAGGGATGCAATGAGATATTTCAGGGAGTCGGAAACGCCGAAAACCGCCGTGGGCGCGCCGCGGCGGAGTTCTTCTCCCAAAAGGGGATAATCCCCTCCTATATTGTCAAAAGTAAAGAAATTTTCTTTCATCGCGCGTCTTAGAGCAGTTGAATTTATCCAAAACCATATTTAATCGAGAGCCCCCGCAATCGTTCGGAATAATACCCGCATTTTTCTGAAAGCCTCACAGCGAGTCAGGAGGGATTAATCGAGGGCTGATTTTCCCTCAAACTTCCTATTCGCTCGGATAATCAACAGTTCTGTCTTTTCGGACTGAAACCGTCTTTCATTAAAATCAGTTATATTCGTTCATTACTCGATCGATGGGGTTTCCCTTGGCAAAATACGCCGCCGCTTCCCCCGCTTTATGGCAGGCGGCCGCGAACAGCTCGTAATCCTCTTTTCTTACTTCGGAAAGCACGTAATCGATAATGGGAATCTTCACCTCTTCGTCGCGGATTCCCACGCGGATGCGGGGGAAATTCGTAAGTCCCGTCTCTCCGATAATACTGCGCATACCGTTATGCGTACCCGCACTGCCGCCCGCGCGGATGCGGATTTTTCCTTTCGGCAAATCGTAATCGTCGTAAATGACGAGAAGTTTTTCCTCCGGAACTTTATATTTTGCCATGAGCTGCTTCACCGCGCGTCCGGAGCTGTTCATATACGTCAAAGGGCGGGCGATAATCACCTTTTCCCCGCCGACGTAGGCTTCCGCGACCGAAGCTTCGCATTCCTTCTTTTTGAATTTCGCGCCCAAGAGCTCCGCAACGTCGCCCGCGCAGATAAAGCCCATATTGTGAAAGGTCTTTTCGTATTGTTTTTCGGGATTTCCCAATCCTACAATCAGATACATAATCGTTTCCTGTTATTTCTCCATATCTTTGCGTCCGTTCAAAAACTGCCTCGCGAAAGTTTTACCGCGGCATTTTGTCGGAGTTGTCGGCACGCCGCTCTTTTAACCGCCGAAACCGCCGCCGGTTCTCGCGGCGGCGGTTTTTCGTGCGTATGTCGATTTTCAGTCGTACAGCTTGGACATGGGCTTATCGAGATAGACGTTCTCGATTGCCGCTGCAAAGATGTCCGCCGTCGTAAGAATACTGAATTTATCCCGCATTTTTTCTTCGGGAAGGTGCACCGTATCCAGCATGACAAGTTTGGTAATGGCGGACTTTTCCAGCCTTTCCACCGCGGGACCGCTCAGCACCGCATGCGTGCAGGCGGCATAAATCTCCGTAGCCCCGGCATCTTTGAGCGCCTGTGCGCCCTGACAGATCGTACCCGCCGTATCGATCATATCGTCGATCATCAGACACTTTTTCCCGCTCACGTCGCCGATGATATTCATGACCTCCATGACGTTGGCTTTCGGGCGGCGTTTATCGATTATCGCAATGGGCACTCCGAATTTTTCGGCCACCTTTCTCGCGCGCTTGACGCTGCCCACGTCGGGAGAAACCACTACGTCGATATTTCCCTCTCTCGCAAAATGATTATAGAGCGTGGGGCCGCCGAGAAGATTGTCTACCGGAATATCGAAAAAGCCCTGAATCTGCTCCGCATGAAGATCCATCGTCAGCACTCTGTCCGCACCCGCCGCGGTGATAAGATTCGCCACCAGCTTCGCGGTGATGGGATCGCGCGAACGCGCTTTTCTGTCCTGACGCGCATACCCGAAATAGGGAATTACCGCCGTAATACGCCCCGCGCTGGCGCGCTTCGCCGCGTCGATCATAATCAAAAGCTCCATCAGATTGTCGTTGACGGGCGAGGACGTGGACTGAATGATGAACAGGTCTCTGCCGCGAACGGTCTCTTCGATATGGACATTGATTTCACCGTCGGAAAATGTAGCTACTTCGATTCCGCCGAGCTCGGTATTGAGCTTTGCCGCAATCGCTTCTGCCAAAGGACGGTTCGAGTTACCGGAGAACAACTTGATTTCATTGCCGTGAGTTATCATGAAGTACCTTCCTTTATTTTTTATCCGTCTGCCGAGCGCTTTGCCGCGTTCCGGAAGCCGAATCTTTTTATCCGTAGTGTGACCCCTTAACTCCTGCGTTTTTATGACGCCTTACAATTTTATTACAGTTATAT
>CAKXBD010000113.1 GCA_934871445.1 uncultured bacterium
GAGTAGAGGGGGAAAATGCGTCGGATACCGAAGGTACCTTCTACTATACCGTAAAACCGGGAGAAACCACGACGATAAACGGGAAAGAGACGGTTGCAAAATACGGACAAATCGAATATACCGATGCAGTCAAAGCGGCGTTCAATTCTAACAATACTTCTTCTTATGGATTTTTCTCGCCTAACGTTCTTTATAATCCCATGTACGCAAACCTTTCTTCCGCCCGCGGAGGCGCTTATAATACCTATTCCAATTACGTGACTTATAATCTGAAAGCGGGGCTGATTCCCTATACGTATAGTTATCGGGGCTTTGAATTTGAACTTGATCCCACGGGGGAAAATTATTCCAAAGTAGTAGATATACAAAATAATCTTCGGTTGCTTTGGAACGAATATTATGCGGAAATCATTTGCGCGGGAAGTGCAGAGGCCGCAGCTTCTATCGTACAGGATACTTTGGCTTCGGCTAAGCGAAAGGGATATGAGACCTTTATTGACTATAAAAACGAAAGTTTTCAGGCTTATAAGCAAAAAGCAGGTATTGCTTTCTCTTGGCCGCCCAATGATCCGGAATCGGATTATCATAATCTGAAATTTACGGGAATTTATGGGGATTATTCTTATAATAAAGAAATTCCCTCTGACGTGGAAATTAAGTAATCGAAAATAGAGGAAATTATGAAAAAAATTATTATCGATACGGATATCGGAGACGATATCGACGATGCATTTGCGCTTCTAACTGCACTCTCCGAGCCGGATCTGGAAATTCTCGGGATTACTACCGTGTTCAAAAATACTCCGCAGCGCGCACAGATTGTCAGATATCTACTCCGTTTGGTAGGAAAGGAGGCTATCCCCGTCTATGCGGGGATAGAAGCTCCCCAGAACGGTTTGATTGAAAAGTGGAACTATGAGCAATGCCAAGAAGACGGAAAGATCCGAATCCACCATTATCTTGACGAAATGGCTTCGGAAAAGTACACTCCGGGAAATGCAGTGGATTTCATCCTTGAAACGGCGGCAAAATATCCGGGGGAAGTGACGCTCGTCGCGCTCGGTCCATTTATGAACGTTGCTGCGGCCAAAAAGAAAGATAATGAGAGATTCGCTCTTTTGAAGGAAGCGTATATTATGGGCGGGCAGCCCATGGATACATATCCCGAATGGAATGTACGGGTTGACCCTCTGTCCGCCTCAGAATTTTTTTCGAGCGGTTTGCCGATTACATGCGTCGGGTTGAATGTGACAGTATCCTGTAAACTATATGAAAAGCAAATAGAATGTTTGAGTAAATTTACTTCTCCGGCTGTCGTAGCAGTACGGAATATGATGCAAGTATGGATAGAAAGTAACAATCCTAAAACGGGCTTTGGTAATAAACGGTATCCCACAATGCACGATCCGCTGTGCGTGTTATCGTTGGTATATGACGATATATGTCGATTTGAAGATATGCACATTTCAGTCAAGGAAAACGGAATTACCGTTCGGGAAGAGGAAGGCTCAAAGATGAGAATGGCCGTTTTAATCGATCTCGAAAAATTTTACGAGCGATTTTTCGAGGCTTTGAAAAGGCTGGAAGAAAAGCAGACAAGGAGGAAAATAGTTTGATCGGGAAATTTATAAAAACAGTCGTCGCGGCCGTAACGAGTATCGTCTTGGCTGTGGGCGGAGTATCGTTTTTTGAAAGGACGCAGGCGGACGGAAAGGCTCCGTTTACATTGGAATTGACGGAAGAACATAAGGGAAGCGGCTCCGACTATTTGGAAATAGAATTTAACAAACAAGAAATTAAAGGGACGCATATCGGTATAAAGGTAAATCCCGTATATGCTGTGGATCAGAACGGCAATAATCCTGTATGGTCTATGTTCCGATTTATCTTTACCGATTCCGACGGAAATACATGGGATACAGATAATTTCAACGGCGAAGATACAACGATTTCCGCCGCAACGACAGACGGAACAAAGACTTCCGTGACTTGGATGTATTCCTATCTTTGGCCGAAACAGGGATTTTACGGCACAATGTATCTTCCTTGGTATCGCACGAATGGAGGGTCGGAGAAAGATCCTACGAAAGCGCCCTCGGATATCGTCAAAGTACGTATACAACACAATTCTTCGTATACGACCGCGCGCAGAGAAATGCTAGCCCATTTCTTCTGTCTGACCGATGCGATTGTCGATGAAACAGAAAAAGTCGAAAGAATCGGCGACGTCAAAATACTCGAAAATTTCGATGCGGATTTATTGAACGTAACTGAAGAAAAAGTTTTGTACGATTTTTCGGCCACGGATTTAAAGTCGATTGCATGGAGCGATAATAAAGCTATGAATGCGAGATTTGCGACGCAGGAAGAAATGGACGATATTGAGGAAACGGAGAAAAATTCCGCCGAAAATTCTTGGAAATCCCGTTTTTCCGTAAGCGGGCAGAAGTTTGCCTATAATCCTGTTGCCAATATATCGGGATACGGAAACGCTTTGAAGTGGGAATACGGAAGCTATTATGACGAATATGATTCCGCACTCAATTCCTACGGTTCTTTGGGAGTAACGTTATCCGGTGATAAACAGGATTTTGCGGGGGCGCTCGGCTTGACGGTATGGGTAAAAAATCCGCAATCCTATCCCGTCAGTTTCAATCTAGAATTTTCGGAAGCCGAAGAGGGCGGTGCCGAACGTTGGAATTTGAACGGAACGCTTTATCGTACCTTATGGTTTTATGATACCGTTACGGGAGAAGAGTTTTCCGCATCGACTTTGAATGTGGCATATATTCCGGCCTCTTTCTGCGGTTGGGTGCGTATTCCGTTCTCTCAATATGCCTGCCCCGATTGGAGCATGGCACTCGAATATACGGACGGGATTTATGATGAAAATAAACCTCATACCAATATTTATATTACGAGCCAGTTCGTCGTAAACGACAACGTGACTATGTATTTTGATAATATAGGACTGTATTATTCTGAATTTGAAGCAGGAAAGTTGTTCGATAGAACGCTGCCGAGCATAGCGGAATGTCTGGGAGGCGAAAAATGAAATCTTTCGGAAAAAAATTATGTATAACCGCGGCGCTTTCGCTTATTTTTCTCTTTGCCTGCGGTTGCTCGGATATGGAAGGAACGAATAAACACAAACCTATTACGGGCATAGATCCTTGCTTTGAGGAGAGTCTCGGATATTATAATGAATCTCCTAGTGTCGTCCGGATGGGAAACATACAGTATATGTTTTATACCCGAAATGCAAATATCAATGACAATACTTCCGATACGATTGCCGTGCGGCGCGCCGAATGGCGGGACGGTAAGTGGAATTACGGTGAAGCGAAAACCGTTCTTTCCGTCTCGGACAACGGATGGGACAGCGGCTCGGTGTTTTCGGCAGACGTCGTAAAAGGAGAGTTTCTCTACGAGGGCGAGACTTATGCTTATCTCATGGCGTATGCGGGCTCGGAAAAGTCCAATCGGAATAACGCGGAAATAGGTTTTGCCGTAAGCGATTCGATAGACGGTACCTATATCCGGGTGGGAAAAAATCCCGTCGTGGCTTACGATAAGACGGAGCAAACGCCCGTCGGGCTCACTAATTATAAAGGCGTTACGGAACCTTCTCTCGTCAGCTACGACAAAAAGGGAAAATTGACTTTGTTTTACTCTTTTTACGGGAAATTTAATTGTAGCTACGGGATAGAAATGGATTGTTCTGACCTCGGCAATATTGTTCGAGGCGGCAGAATGAAAGTCAACGTTTCGGGGCTTGCAGACGGCAGTGAAAACACGACACTTTACAGTGCCGATTATGCCTACGATCCCGACGAAAATTTGTATGTGGTATGCCGCAATTACTCCGGAACGGTCAGCGGTCTTCCCGCCGTATCGGAGGCGGTGCAACCGGTAATAGCTTCTGCAGACAGAATTTTTGAAGTGAGCGATAATGCCCCGATGGAATCGGCTGACCCTGTTTGGACGCTCTATAACGCAAAACAGCGGCGAATCGGAGCAATTCACACCGCAGTAGACGACGAGGATGATTTTTCGCGTTCGGGCGGTTATAAGCGCGTTTATAACGGGTGTATCGCTTCCGATGAATACGGATATACCGTCTCATCGCGAAGTGCGGATATATATTTCACGACCTCGGCCGTCAGCGGCGACGAGGGGCTGATCGGCGATGAATACCTCTATACGCCGATGATTCACGAATTTCCGCTCGAAAGGGGGTAATACTATGAAAAAAATATATAAAAGCGCGTTTGCAGTGTTGCTTGCGGCGGGAATTGTTTTTGCCCCGATGGGGGTTTCAAAAACCGAAGCGGAGAACATACAGACGGAGAAACTCGATTTGGGAAACTACTATGCTTTTTGGACGGATTGGGAAGGAATGGAAGATACCGTCTTGGCGGAGGGCACCACGGAAACCTATTCGTTCGACGACAGGAGCTGGAACGGACTTCCGTCCGTGTGTCTGACGGAGGGCGGACGGCTTTGGGCTGGTTTTATGACGGGTGGGTACGGCGAACCTGACCCCTTGAATTACAATGCCTTTCATTACAGTGACGACGGAGGGAAAACGTGGTCGAAGGAGAGTCTTGTAATCGATCAGAAAGATGAAGAAAAAGGACTCTATCAGCCTCATCTATTCATGTATGAAGGGCGGTTACAGCTCTGGCTGAACAACAGCGGACAGAACGTTATCTATTTAGAAAATCCCGATTGCGAAAACCCTTCGGAAAATCTTAAATTAAGCAAAGCGACAAAGGTCCTGAATTATAATTCTGCGCATAGACCTACGATTTTGAGCGACAAATGGGATAATATTTGGCTTTTTTCCGCGGAAAATTCCTCCTCGGATTCCAATGCGATTTATGCTTCTACGAACGGACAAAAATGGGAACAGTATTCTTCGGTAAATTCTTCCAACGGGAATAGAAAGTGGTGGGAAGCGCAGATCGTCGAATGTGCTGACGGTTCACTCCTGCATGTTTCCAGATTGGAAAACGGCGCGGAAGGCGGAATACAGCTCGCTTGGTCTTACGACGGGGGAGAAACTTGGACGGATACACATGCGAATAACGGCCGTCCCTTCCTTTCGTATAGCAATAAGTCGCATATTCAGCGGTTGGATAGCGGTAACCTTCTGTTTATCGTCGGCTGTTCTACGAGCGGCAGAGAGAATTTGACTGCTTTTTTAAGCGAGGATAACGGTAAAACGTGGCCGTACAGTTTAAGCCTCGATGCGCGCGACCATTTCGGGGACTGGTTTGGCAGCGGATATCCGGAAGCTGCAAATTTGCAGGGGGAAAACGGAGAAATCTATGTCGTTTGGGACGCTCGTTTCAGCTATACCGAAATTGCCTGCGCAAAGTTTACGGAGGCGGATATCCGAGCGGGACGAATCGTGACGGAGGGATGTTATACTTACAATACGGTAGTCAGAAACGCCAATATTCAAGGGAATATCATTTCTGATATTGACGGCGTGAAAGAGGATTTCGAGAAATATATAACGGTGGAACTCGGTACAGAGGAAGCAGATATCAATTCTCGTCTCCCTGTCCGACTGACGGCAATCGACGGAGAAAAGACATATTCTCTTAATGGAACGTGGGTTTGTCCCGACTATGATTCAAGCCGAACGGGCAGATATACCTTCCGTTTCGATACGCCCGATCTTCCCGTTGCAGTAGGCGACAGCTACGGTTATCTGACCGTGAACGTCGAGGTCAAGGAAAAGAAAAATGAAGGCTGCGGTTCCGTCGGAGTCGGAGGAGCTTCGCTTGCCGTCGCTCTGGGGGTAGTCCTTCCGATAAAAAAGATAAGGAGAAAATAAGATGAAACGAAGAACAAAAAATTTGACGTCCGTTTTTTGCGGCGCCGTCTTTGCCTTGGCTCTCATTGCGGGAGGCTCGTTTATTGCGTCGGAATTGAAAGAAGTTCCCGCCGCTGCAGCGTCGCATGGGGTAAAAATTTCTGCGGACGATTTTGATGATACATCATTTACGCTTTCTTCCTCTACTGCCGAGGCCGGAGGGCTTCTCTATTCGTTTGCGGGCGCAGAAAGTCTTTCTCTCACCGGACAAACGGGACTTGCTATACGGGTGAAAAATCTTTCGGCCGAGGAATATAAAATCAATCAATTCCGTGTATATACAAAGGATTCTCCCATTGTATATTCTCCCTACAATTCGACGATCCCTTTTCTTTGGATGAGCGGAGGGATCACGGAAACCTCGCATAATGCCCGCTATCTTATCATTCCTGCAAATTTCGACGGATATATGCTTCTTCCCTTCGATCAAATGGTCGTTATCCGAAACTCGTCAAATACATGGGATTGGAATGCAAGAACGCATTTAAGTGCGGAGGGAGAAGGAGACAATGCACTGCCGACGGGAAAATGTGATCAGGTCGCTTTCTTTTCTTTGGCCTCTACGCAGGGAAAAGAGCTCATGTTCGGAGTACATACGACATATATCAAGCAGGAAGGCGATTATATAAAGGGCGAAGGAACGACGGTCGATTTACAAACGGCGGCAAAACCGAGCAGTGAACCGTTGATGACGGTCGCTTCCGTAACGTCGCTTACATGCAATTTTTCGGGGGACGAACACGTGTGTTTTTCCTCGCCGTCAAAGAGTGTTCCTTACGGTTATAGCCTGACGATTCCCGCAACCTTCGATTTTGGCTATGCACATGGAAGTGTGACAATAGGTGAAGGGGATGAAAAAATTGTGCAAGAAAGTTTACAGATAAAAAATATTTATAAACAAGATACCGTT
>CAKXBD010000114.1 GCA_934871445.1 uncultured bacterium
CTGAGGTTTTCCGAGGAAAACGACCGCTATACAGTCGACCAAAACTGCGTCATCCGCAGGGAAGACAACGCTTTGGTTCTCGGTTCTCCCAACGCCGTCATTCCCGATTATGTCCGCTCCATCGAAGGCTATTCTTTTTGGTTCAGTACGGGTATGACCTCCCTGAACATTCCCGCGTCCGTCAAAGAAATCGCTGCCGGGGCTTTTTCCTACTGTAACGATTTATCCGAAATAACGGTCGCCGATGGCAATACGGCCTATAAGGCAGACGGAAACTGTCTCATCCGTACTTCCGACAATGTCTTGATAAAAGGCATTCCCGACAGCGTCATTCCCGATTACGTCCATACCATCGGAAACCAAGCGTTTGCGCATTGTACGATGAAGGAATTTATTATTCCCGATCATATTCAGACCATTGAACAAGAGGCCTTTGCTTCCTGCCCGAATTTGGAACGGATCTTCATCCCCTCCTCCGTGACAAAAATAGGCCCTTATGCCTTTTATAATTGTCAAAAATTGAGCGTCACCGTACCCGATACCGTCCAAGAAATTGTCACTCCGGGAAAAGAAGCTTACGTTTTTTATAACTGCAAGAGCGTTTACTTCCCTTTTGCCCTTAACTCTTCTCCGGGAAGCATTACGGAGTTCGCAATCGGTGATTTTTGGAACTGCGCTCTGAAATACGACGGAGCCTATCCTTATGTCTATTCTCTCTCTTCCTATCTATACTCTTTTAGATACAACGAAATTCCGCCCACGCGGATCGGGTACACCCTCGCCGGATGGACGACGGAAGAAGGCGGAACCGTTCCCGAATTTCCGCCCGTTTGTCCACAGCTTACTTTTGAGGAAAGGAAGGAGTTAACGGAATTACTCAAAGATTTAACTCTTTTCGCGGTTTGGACAGCCGAATAATATCCGATATAAACTTTTTATCAATGCTCCCCGCTTTTCTTCGGCGGGGAGTATTTTTTATTCTCTTACGACGTTGCGTTTAGCGACAAGATAAGTCGCGGAGAAATACAGGACATAAACGGCAGTGATTACGAGTGCGATACCGCCCGCCACGCAAAGCACCTCGGAAGCGACCGACGCATACCCGCCCAGCCGCATGATTTGCGCGCAGATTAGCCCCGAGGGAATACTCAGAAGCATGGGAACCGCAAACGGCAGGAAAAAGAACGCGAAAATTTGTTTGAGAAGGGTACGGCTCTGCTCCTCTTTGCTCGCGCCCAAACGATACAGGATCTCATAGCGGCGCCTGTCGTCGGAAATCCCCGACAGTGTTTTGAGCGCCAAAATCGCCATAGCCATAAATACGAATACCGCCGAGATATAAAGCGCGGCAATAATGAATACCGCCGTATTGGCATTTTGCTCCATGCGCGAATATTCCCGTATCCTATAATCGCATTTCAGATAGGTATACCCGTTCGGCGTCGTGTACTCGTATGTCAGTTCCTCGCGCAGCGCCCGCGCGTCGTAGGTTTCCTCCTTCAAGTCATACGCCGCCCCGTCATAGCTTACCGCCAAACCGGCAGCGGCTTCGTCGGAAATGACCGCAAGGAAATAATAATATCCGAGGGACGGATACCCCGATTCCCGCCCTTTATAAAAATACGGTCCGCCCGAAAGCTGCAACACGGCGGCGGAAAAATCAAATTTATCCATTCGGTAATCGTTATCGATAATTTTGAATCCGCCGTCCAGCTCAATAGGCGCATATCCCCATAAAGTGCATTGAATTCGCTCTCGGTCATAAAGGTATCAGTCAATCCGTCATACCCTTCTCCCGACCACTGCGTAAAGCTATGCAAATAATTGTCATCGGAAGTATAGACGGAATACGCAACTTTTTTATCGATTGTCGCATATTTTTCGATGATTTTTTCCGCTTCGTCAAAGTTTACAGCGTCTCTCCCTCGTTCCAGCTCCGCGCTGATATCGAAGGGATAGCTCTTATCCAAAACCTCACGATTGCTTACCTTTTGGACAAAGGAGACGTTTGCCCCGATAATCGCAAAGGCGAGGAGAAATGCCAAAGCCCCCGCCATAGCGGCATTGGGACTCAGTTTGCCCGAGAGCTGACGAAGAGTGAACGTATTGGTCCCGCGGCTCTTAAAGCGCCTGTTTTTAAGGAGCAGATGCACGATGCTCTTCGCCGCGCCCACATGAAAGAGAACGATACCGACGGCGAGTACGAGGAAGCATATCAGCATGTTCAGCCCCGATCCGCCGTTTTTCATGGTCTTTTCCACTTCCAAAGAAAATACGACGCAAGCCCCTACCACGGCAATCAGGGAAAGTATCGTAACCGCCAGCCAAACCATGGGGAAACGAACTTTCTTTTCTACTTTTTTGTCGCCGTGAATGAGATTGTAAATACTTACCCGTTTGAGATATACGGCGGAAGTGAAAGAGGAAAGGACGAACACGAGACAGACCAGCCCTACCGTAAGCAACAGACCATTGAGGGAATAGGCGGAAAAGAAAAATTCTATTTCCATGAGATTGGATACGATTGCCATGAGTCCCTGATAGAACATTAGTCCCAACAAGAGTCCCGTGCCAAGCGAGGCGAGACAAAGAATCGACGATTCCAAAAGAAAGACGGACAAAATATTTTTTCTGGTCATGCCGAGCGTCAGATAGGTACCGAACTCCCGTTTTCTCAGTTTAAGCATAAACGAAGTGGCGTACCCGAGTACAAAGGCGACGATGAGGGAAACAAAGACCGTGAGCGCAATCAATCCCGCGCGGAGTTCTTGAATCGCAGAGGCTTTTTCCATGAGCTCGCGGCTGAAAATAGCACTGTTGACGGCGAACATCAAAGCGACGGTCAAAGATACGGTTATAAAATAAATGAGGTAGTTGCCGATCTGCCGCCTGACATTGCGGAAAGCGAGTTTAGAAAACATCTGCATCACCTCCCAGCGCCGCCGTCACGGAAAGGATTTCGGCGTACATTTCCCTGCGGTCGCGGTCTCCCCGAACGAGTTCGTTCCAGATTTTGCCGTCTTTCAGAAACAATACTCTACCCGCATAGCTTCCGACGACGGCGTCGTGCGTCACCGCGAGAATAGTAGAGCCCAAAGATTCGTTCATGAGCTCAAAGGTCTTCATGAGGATTTTTGAATTTTTGGAATCGAGTGCGCCCGTCGGCTCATCGGCGAGAACCAAAGCGGGAGAAGTGATAATTGCCCGAGCGCAGGCGGCGCGCTGTCGCTGACCGCCCGAAAGCTCGGCAGGAAACTTATTCAGCTGATCCGCGACGCCCAGTGCTTCGGAGACTCGTTTGAGTTCCTTTCTCGTCTCGTCCTCGGGGACGCACCTCAAATTGAGCGGCAGGGAAATATTTTCCCCGACGGTCAGGGTATCCAACAGGTTATATTCCTGAAAGACAAAACCGAGCTTATCCCGTCTGAAAGCGGACAAATCGTCCTCTTTCATGTTGCAGACGTTTTTCCCCCCGACGAGAATTTCCCCAGAACTTACTCTGTCAATGGTGGAGACGACGTTGAGGAGCGTACTTTTACCCGAACCCGACGCGCCCATAATAGCAACGAATTCGCCCTTTTCCACCGTAAGGGAGATGCCGTCGAGCGCCTTAGTGACGACGCTGCCGCCGCCGTAGTATTTGGTAACGTTTTTTACTTCCAGAATTGTTTTCATTGTATACGCCGCGGGAAACCCGCGGCAACCTCCTTTTTCCGAATTTCGATTACCATGATACCACGGCAAAGCCCGTTTTTATCTAACGCCGTCTTTTTCCTCCCTTACGTTTTCGTAAGATTTTTTCAAACTCTCAAAGCGGAGAATAAATTTCGTCCCCTTTCCGACCTCCGAAAAAATTTCCAATTCGATTTCCAGCTTTTTGCATAACTCGGAGACGATATAAAGCCCCATGCCCGTGCCACCCGCACTCTTTCCGTTCGTACCCGTAAAACCGCGGGAAGTCACCCGCCGAAGTTCGTGCGAGGGAATCCCGGGCCCGTTGTCGGAGACGGAAATACAGCCCTCCTCCGCCGTAATTTCCACGCGGCAGCCGCGACAGTATTTCGCACAGTTGATTAAAAGCTGTTTCAGGATAAAGCAAAGGGATTTCCCGTCCGTATATATGGAAAAATTCCCCTTTACCTCTACGCCTATCCGCGCCGCGACAAGGAGCTCCCTTTGGCTTTTCACCGCAACTGCGATGACGTCTGCCGCATTTATTTTTCCGATTTTGATATCCTTTTCACTGCTTCTCAGCCGTGCATAATAGAGTATCGTCTCCGTCAGGTTGTCCGCACGTTTGAGTTCCCGTTTGAGTTTTCCCGTATCGCCGCCGTTATCGAGAATGAGAGAACATGCCGTCAAAGGTGTCTTGATTTCATGAATCCAGCGCTCGACATATTCGCAATACTCCTCCTTTTCCTTCAAAGCGGTCTCCGCCGTCCCGATTGCCGAACGCGATACTTCCCTCATGACGCGGAAATATTCTTTTTCCGCGGCGTCGCGCGGCTTTTCGAGAAGCTCTCCCAGCAAATAAGGCTCTTTTAAGCCCTCCAACGTCTTTTCCAGCTTTTTCAGGCGTTTGGAGACGGAAAAAAATCCAAGCGCCAACCATATCGCCGCGGCGCAAAGGAAAAAAATCTCGCTGCCCCAAAGCACGGCCGCGTTTGCGCCCGCAAAATACGCGAAAACTCCCCATAAAAGAGCGGCGATGCCCAAAAAACAAAGCCCCGCCGCTTTGGAAGCGATATATTCTCTCCACTTCATAACCGATACCCTACGCCGCGCACCGTTCTGATAAAATCCTCCGCCCCCAAGGACCTGAGTTTTTCCCGCAATCTGTTGATGTTGACATACAGCGTATTTTCGTCTACATACAAACTGTTATTCCATAAGTCCTCGAAGATTTCTTCTCGGGTACACAGTTCTTTTTTCATGAGGCAGGAAAGAATACGGGTTTCGTTTTTCGTAAGCTCCGCTTTGTTGTCCTTATAAGATACGGTCATATCCGACAAATTGAGAGACAGGCCCCGAACGGAAAGCACGGGCGAAGAACGGTGTTTTAAGAGTCTGCCGATACGGGCAAGCAATACGGACGAATTATAAGGTTTTCGGATATAGTCGTCCGCACCGACGCCGAAGCCTACGATTTCGTCCTCTGCAGATTCCCGCGCCGTCAAAAAAATGACGGGAACATCCGACTGCATGCGCAGCTTTCGACAGCGCTCAAACCCACTTTCTCCGGGCAGATTTACGTCCAAGAGGGCGAGGTCGCAAGGCGGCGCCTCCACCGTCTGATATCCGTTTGCACGAAGGAGGGTAATCAGTTCTTCCCGAATGCTTTCGTCATCTTCCACCACTAAAATTTTTTCCATGATGCTGATAGCTCCCGTTTTTGAAAATTGTTCATCTGCACAAATGCTTATATGCTTTCGGCTTTCTGTTTTTTCCGAGGAATTCGTTCTCGCGGTATTCTCTGATTTTTCGGATATCGAAATCCGCATAAAACATTCCGTCGGAATATTCGTCCGCCAAAACCAGCGTATTGTCCAATTCTTCTCCCTCGTCGTCCCAGACCATGGGGAGAAACGCGCAGGAGTTTCCCGCGCCCTTTCCCGGCGGATTCGCCATTGCGATGCCCGTCATATTCTCCATGGCGCGCACGTACAATTCTTTCACCCGAGGAGCCATTCCCCCGCAATCGTTCGGAACAAAAATAAGCTCCGCGCCTTGGAGCGCGAGTTCCCGCGAGCTTTCGGGGTGCTCGCGGTCATAACAAATCATAATGCCGATTTTTACGCCGTCGAAATCGCAGACGAAAAAATCCTCTCCGTCTTCGAGATAGCGCTCCACGTCGAAATCGCAGGTATGTACCTTGGAATATTTCAGCAGGATTTCCCCCGTTCTCCCGATAATAAAAGCGCTGTTTTGCGGATATTTTTTTCCTTTCGTAAAGCCCGTGATACATACGCCGATATTTTTTTCCGCCGCCGTATGCCTGATTCTGTCGAGACATTCTTCATCGTCCGACAGCGCGTTTTTACGCCATGCGGCAAATTCCGTATCATTCTCTATTTGTTCCGCAGGCAGAAGCGTACGGCAAATTTTCGGGAAAGTATAGGAAGTTAAAAAACATTCGGGGAAGAGCACGAAATCCGCACCGTTTTTTGCGGCTTCTTCAATAAATCGAATCGCCGCGGCTGTATTTTTTTCCTTGTCCGTCTCCGTCGTCTTATGTTGTACGACGGCCAATTTCAGTCGTTCCATAATCTTTTACTCCTTCATGGCGCATACGGAATGGGCGGCGACGTTTCCCTCACCTGCGGCCTTTGCATACTGATATGGCCGTCCCGTACAGTCCCCCGCAGCAAAACAGCCCTTCAAATTGGTAGACATATCCCGTGCGACGGCGACGTGTCCTTCCGTCATTTCCAAGCCCCCCACTAAAACGGCGGGGGAAATGCTCTCTTTCAGCAAAAATACGCCGTCCACGGGCAGTTCGCCGTCCTTGAATACCAAACGGTTTACCTTCTTTTCCCCTTTGACAGCCAAGGGCATCTTTACGACTTTTTCCACGTTTTCCGAAAATCCGCCCACGTTTTTATACATGGGCATGAGATACACCTTTCCTGCGAGTTTCGCCAAATATTCCACCTCGTGTTCAAAACGTTTTGAGGTGGAAAGGACGCCTATCGTCTTTCCTTTATAGAGAAAACCGTCGCACGTGGCGCAATAG
>CAKXBD010000115.1:0-6350 GCA_934871445.1 uncultured bacterium
TCGATAACGTCGCTGGTAACAAGCGGCATTATCCATAGCGGCGAGGCTTTGAGTATGTAAACGAGGGAAGAATAAAGTAAACGGCCTCTATCGCGCCGGAAAATCTTTTTCAGAAATCCGTCGCCGTGTTTCTTTTTACCTCCCTCCTCCCGGAACAAGGCCTCGTAATCGGGAATCTTATTGATTTTTTTCAATCGTTCCCGTTCCGCGCGTTCTGTCTCCTTCTCTGCCCTTTCGGACTTCTCCGCCCCTCGTGGCTTTTCCGCGGGAGGCTCCTTTTCTTTTTTCTGCATAATGAAAAACCTCTTTATATTTATTTTTCAACGGGTATACCCCGTTAAAATCTTTTTAATGAGAGACTCTTTATCTCCCCTGATAAGATTTCTTTATTTTTTCATTATATATTTTCCTTATCCTTCTTTTGTTCCGGCAAAGCCTTTATCCCGAATCCCAGCCTCTTATACAGCTCTATACGCTCCTCCTCGGGATACCTCCAAACCGAATACAGAACAAAAATGCCTACGCTTATCCCTACAACAGCCATTAAAATTACTGTCGGAGTATCAAATATCGCTCCGCTGCCTAATTTCGGCAGCATGAGCCCGCAAAAATCATACAATCCATGCACGAACGCGGGCAAAAGGATATTTTTTGTCTTCATGAGCGCAAATGCGCACAATCCCCCGATAAGAGTAGAATAACCCACCTGCAATAAAGTAGGGCCAATCCCCGCACCGGCAAAGATATTAAAAAGGTGCATACCTCCAAAAATGACGGAAGAAATAAAAAACGTTTTAATAAGCCCCTTTTTATCGAAAGAAAAACAACCAGCCAATAACGGAAATAAAATTCCGCGGAAAACGCACTCTTCAAAAATGCCGACAAAAATACAAAATCCCGTAAACCAAAGCCATTTATCGGCGTCCGTATACAACAACTGCGATTTTCCCGCAAAGTAAGAGGGAAAAGGGAAATTATCCACGGCAACGAGAAGGCAGGGAATTAAAAACAAGAGCTTCGTCGGCTTGCCAAACAATCCTGTTTTCCCTCGAAGCATCAACCATATTACCGCCACTGCTCCGATAATTAAGGGCACAGTATCTGAAATCAACCCATTTTTCACCTTATCGGAGCTATATTTTATAGGCAAAAAATCTAACACCGCCATGATCGCACACAATACGATAATGACAATAATTTCAATAATATCCCTACGTTTTTTCTTTACTTCGGACACAATAATTTCCCCTTTTTTCGACTTGCCGTTATTATACAAAATCCATCTCCGTTTGTCAACTATCGAACGAAAGTTTTCAAAAATTTTTTCACGCTTTTTATCCCCATAAAAAATGTGCAGACAAATCCTTTCAGGCTCCTTTTAGCCCTATCGTCCGCACATTCGAATATTAATGTTAAAATATAAAATTTATTTTTCAAAAATTCAACATATTGAAATATTCTTCCCGAAAAAAAGATTATACTATTATATCCTCTATTCGGGAGAACACTGTTATATGGAACTCAATCAAGCCGTAGCGCGCAGGATTCGGCGCTTATTGAAAGAACATCATTTTACACAATATAGTTTATTCAAAAAGAGCGCCGTCCCTTGTTCAACCATTTCAATGATATGTACCTGTAAAGTCAAAGATATCCGTTTAGAGACTCTTTTGAATCTCTGTCGGGGCTTCGATATTACTTTACAGGAATTTTTTAACGACGAATTATTTGCAGTCGAAAATCTTTCCGATAACGTCGTTTAATCATTCTCTGGCCACGCCCGTATTCCTAGCAGCCTGTGCAACGGCTTTGGCCACGGCTTCATGTGCCTTCGGCTCGTAGGCATAAGGCAAAATATAATCAGGATTAAGTTGCGTCTCGGAAACGC
The DNA here is from genome assembly GCA_934871445.1 of uncultured bacterium. GTDB lineage: Bacteria > Bacillota > Clostridia > Christensenellales > Borkfalkiaceae > Scatosoma. The sequence continues at coordinate 1,889 of CAKXBD010000115.1, forward strand.
AAGAAGCAATTCCCTGCGCGGCAGCCATCATCATTTCCATATTAATATCTTTTGCGCGAACGTCCAATGCACCACGGAAAAGTCCGGGGAATACCAATACGTTATTAATTTGATTGGGATATTCGGAAGACCCCGTTCCCACGACAGCCGCGCCGGCGGCGATCGCCTTTTCTCTCGATATTTCCGGAGTAGGATTCGCACAGGCGAATACAATAGCCTTTTCCGCCATAGAACGCACCATTTCTTCGCTCACGCAGTTTGCGACGGACACGCCGACAAATACATCGGCTCCCTTCATCGCCGCCGCCAACGAGCCTGTAACGCGCCGTTTATTAGACATTTCGGCAACTTCCTGTTTTGCACCGTTCAAGCGAGCATCGCCCTTGCAGAGAATTCCTTTGCTGTCGCATACAATAACATCCTTTACGCCGAAACGAAGAAGAAACTTCGCAATCGCAAGCCCCGCGGCTCCGGCTCCGTTTATGACTACGTTGATGTCTTCAATCTTCTTTCCGACAATTTTCAGGGCATTTAACAAAGCGGCAGCCGTGACGACCGCAGTTCCATGCTGATCGTCATGGAATACAGGGATATCCAAATCCTTTTTCAGACGCTTTTCGATTTCAAAACAGCGTGGCGCGGAAATATCTTCGAGATTAATCCCCCCGAAAGAGCCCGCCAAAAGTTCTATCGTACGAACGATTTCGTCCGTATCCTTGGAGCGGATACACAGAGGTATGGCGTCCACTCCGCCAAAAGCCTTAAAGAGCGCACATTTTCCTTCCATGACGGGCAATCCAGCTTCGGGACCGATGTCCCCGAGGCCTAAAACAGCGGTTCCGTCCGTGATGACGGGAACGATATTCCAGCGGCGGGTGAGCATAAAACTTTTATCCGTATCCGCGTGGATAGCCATACAGGGCTCAGCAACGCCGGGCGTATAGGCCAAAGACAGATGTTCCCTCGTATCGACGGGAACGCGAGGCGTCACTTCGATTTTCCCGCGCCATTTTTCATGCAGCTTCAACGATTCTTTTCTATAATCCATAATATACTCCTTTTGATAATATTCTTTCCCTTTCTCATAAACTTTTTACCTTTTCTTCAAACATTTTCGGGAAGATTTTTGTGCTTTTCATTTTGCTCACACAATGTTTTTTCTTCTGTAAAAGGAAGGAATCGCCCTTTGCGCTTCCTTCCTTTTCATCATTCTTTTAAGTCGTGGGGAAACCGCTTGACTTTTCTTCCACGGCAAATTATAATGCTTGTATGAATACTCGCAATAATAATCTTTGGTTTTCAATACTCAAAAATACAGCGATGACCGTTTTGGTCTTTTGTCTCGGAACGGGCTTCTGTTTTTTGCTGGATTATTTCAAAATTAACGATCTCAATTTTTTAATCATCTATATTCTCGGAATTTTGCTCGTTGCAGTATTTACAAGGGGTTATGCCTATTCCGCGATTTTGTCCGTGGTGAGCGTGCTCGGTTATAATTTCTTTTTTACAGACCCGCGTTGGACCTTAAAAATCGATGACAGCAAATATCTTGTCACTTTCTTTCTGATGATTGCTGTCGGACTCGGAATAAGCGCCTTGACCTTCCAATTAAAAAAGAAGATGGCCCAGATCAATTCCCTTAACGTCGAAAAGATGAAATTGAAAAATGATGCCGAAAAAGAGCAGTTGAAAGCAACGCTTCTCAGGAGCATTTCCCACGATTTGAGAACTCCTCTGACGACCATTAAAAACGGTGCCGAGGTGTTGCTGGAAAATCCCGAAATAGAAAATGCGGACAGGAGTGAAATTCTCGGAGACATTATATCCAAAGCCGACTGGACGATTCGACTCGTAGAAAATTTACTTTCCCTGACGAGAATCGACAGCAAAAAGCTGACCGTTAAAAAGACGCCCGAAGCATTGGAAGAGGTGATCCCTCAGGCGGTCCGAAACGTGAGCGGAATTTTAGGAAAGCGCCATATTCACTACGATATGCCCGAAGAAATGCTAGTCGTCCCCATGGACGCCACACTGATCATGCAGGTAATCGGCAATATTTTGAGCAATGCGGTTAAACACACGGACGAGGCCGGAAATATCTGGATAAAGGTTTGGGATACGGGAAAGAATGCCGTCTTTCGAATCGGAAACGACGGAGCGAGCATACGGGAAGAAGACCTTCCACATATCTTTGAAATGTACTACACGGGGGGAAGTGACAGAAACAGCGAAGGTGTAGGACTGGGGCTGTCTATCTGTAAATTGATCGTAACGGCGCACGGCGGACAGATTTCCGCTCGAAACGGAGAAAACGGCGGCGTCATATTTGAATTTAATCTGCCCATGGAGGACAAAAATGGCTAATATACTCATCGTTGAAGACGATAAAGCGATACAAAATCTTTTGAAAGTCGCGCTCAAACAGGAAAATCACACGATAAACGCGGTCGGTACGGCGAGAGAAGGAATTGACTTCGTCGTAAAAAACATCGTAGATTTAATCATTCTCGATTTGGGCCTGCCGGATATGGACGGAATCAACGTTGTCGAAACAGTCCGCAGCTTTTCTGAAAACCTTCCTATTATCGTTGTGAGCGCCCGCGACGACGAGAGCGAAAAAATCAAATGTCTGGACGCGGGAATTAACGACTATGTGCAAAAGCCCTTTTCCACAGCCGAACTGATGGCGAGAATTCGCGCCACTTTGCGCCATAGCGGCGCGGCGGAGCAACAAAGCGGCACTTTTATCAACGGCAAATTAAAAATCGATTATGTAGCGCACAGCGTATATCTCGACGGCGAAGAAGTACATCTGACCAATTACGAATATAAAATCCTCTGCGTTCTCGCTCAAAACGTCGGAAAGACGCTCACGCATAATTTTATTATTACCAAAGTATGGGGACCGGGTGGAAACGATGCCAACGGACTTCGAGTATTTATGGCGGGAATCCGGCGCAAGATAGAAAAAGACCTCTATTCTCAGGAGCTGATCCGCACGGATGTGGGCGTCGGATATCGCATGAATAAAATATGAGTTTTCACCCTGTATGGGATTCTTATTTTTCCAAACGAGTAAACATTTTCCGCTTTTTGGCGGGCTTGCCTATCGGCAGGCCCGCTTTTTCTCTATCCGTTAATATATCTTAATATAAAATTAATGTCCGGCGAAGAAGATTAAACGCTCTTTTAATGCAAAAACGTTTATAATTTCACTTGAAAAAAGAAAGGAGGGTACGACTATATGATGACAGGTATAAAATTCCTCAAAAACGGAGCTGATATATCCCGTAAAACGGGGCGGGAAACGTTCTGCAGCCGCGAAAGCGAAGCTCAGGCGGAAGAGAATCGGGAAGAAGTTCTTCTTCAAAGCGCTGCGGAGGCGATCCGGGCGGGAGAAAATTTCCGTGCCCGCTGTATTCTCCGGAAAGCCGTATCGGAAAACATGGAAAATCCCGAAGCCTATAACTTGCTCGGCATTTCTTACGAAAAGGAAGGCGACAGGATAAAGGCTTCGAAATTTTACAGAGTCGCCTACTATATGGACCAAACCTTCAAAGCCGCTTCGGATAATCTCGACCGAGTTTGCGGTTTTTGGTATAAAGGCGCGGGAAATATAGCGTGGGGCCTGAAATCGGAGGAGGTAAAAAAGAGATGACTGTCGTGACAATCGTCGCCGGCATATTGGCAGTAGGCCTTTTAGGCTATCTGTTTTATGCTCTTTTCAACGGTGACAAGACGTAAACACACAAGAGGAGATTAACATGTCGGAACTTATCAATGAACTAAAAAGAAAACACGTACGTATCGCGTTTCTTTCCGGAGCCTATCAGAACGGAGGCGTCGCAGCCGCAAACTATGTCGTCATAGACGGTATGGACGGCTTCCTGAAACTGAAAGACGACCGGGACAGAACGGTTTTTTATCGGCTTGACTTAATCAAACAAATTACCGTTCTTCCGGGATGCGATATGGACATCCAAATCGAAAAAGGAGGTAATTTATGACGGAAATCCTTTTTACCGTCTTACAGGATATTCTGTTTTTCGTGCTCCTCATCGGAGGCGGCTGGTTTTTCGGCAGAGCCTTTTACAAAATTTATAAAGGCGAACCTGTATTTGCAAAAAAAGCCTTTACAGCCACGGAAAACGGAATTTATAAAATCATGGGCGTAGACCCGAAAGAGGAAATGACAGCGAAGAAGTATGCCCTGGGCATACTTTTGTTCAGTGTATTCAGCCTGATTTTCTTCATTGCCGTCGTCATGCTTCAAGCATTTCTGACGATGAATCCCGAACATATCGAGGGTATGAGCTGGCACCTCGCATTCAATACGGCCGCGAGCTTCGTGACGAATACGAACTGGCAGGCCTATTCGGGCGAGACAGGCCTTTCTTATCTCTCGCAGATGATCTGCCTCACGGTGCAGAACTTCGTCTCCGGCGCGGTAGGTATCGCGGTG
>CAKXBD010000115.1:6360-6692 GCA_934871445.1 uncultured bacterium
CTCTTTGCACTTATCCGCGGCTTTGTCGGCAGACAGAAGAAAACCATCGGTAACTGCTGGGCGGATATCACGAGAGTCACCCTCTTCATGATTCCCGTATGCTTTGTCGGAGCTTTTATCCTCGTTTCTCAGGGCGTTCCCCAGACGATGAGCGGTTCCGTCTCTTATACGGCTTTGAACGGAGAAGCATCTACATTATATCTCGGACCGGCGGCCAGCCAGATTATCATTAAGCAGTTATTCACTAACGGCGGTGGTTTCTGGGGCGTCAACTCCGCTTATCCTTTTGAGAACCCTACTCCCTTCTCCAACCTTATCGAATGTCTCTCCTT